>NZ_CEEDDZ010000008.1:0-256691 GCF_979253585.1 Pseudomonas sp. AC463
GCTGACGAAGTCAGCGCTCTCTTGATCTGCGCTTTTGATCTTGATCTTGATCTTAGGCGCCCCGTTAAACACGCTGGGCGAACGCAGGCTTGAATCCGTGGGTAACCCGGCAGGACGCCGGGTTAGCCGCGCTGGGCCAAGGATGGCCCATTGCGGCGGCCCGCGGATTCAAGCCTTCGTTCGGGCACACCGAGCCTAAGCGAGGTGGCGAGTGTTGGGGCAAGAGCCCTTTGCTTACTTTGGGGCTTTTCCAAAGTGAGCCGCCGTAAGGGCGGAATCATAATCCGCCGTTACCCAAACAACGGATATGCACACAACCCCAACCCCACCACATTGGTCACCCCGTCTTCCCCCAAATTGGATATTCCTCCAGCCCCCCCTGGTGACTAACCTAGCCACCAACCCCAACCACTCTGGAGCATCCTCATGCAAACCCGCACAGACTTCTACACCGCCTCCCCAGACGCCATGAAAGCCATGCTCGCCCTGGAAGCCGCCGTCGGTAAACTCTCCATCGAACTGCCATTGCTCGAACTGGTACGCCTGCGCGTTTCGCAGATCAATGGCTGCGCTTTCTGCCTCGACATGCACACCGCCGACGCCCGCAAAGGCGGTGAAACCGAGCGTCGCCTCTACACCGTGTCAGCCTGGCGTGAAACCCCGTTCTTCACCCCACGTGAACGCGCCGCATTGGCCTGGGCCGAAAGCCTGACCCTGATCAGCCACACCCACGCGCCGGATGAAGACTTCAACGCGCTGGCCGCCGAGTTCAGTGCCCAGGAACAGGTCGACCTGAGCGTGGCCATCGCCACCATCAACAGCTGGAACCGTCTGGCGGTAGGTTTCCGCAAAATGCCGAAGTAAGCTTGGCCAATATCTAACCTGGGCGGTGAAGGGCTCGCGCTGTTGCAAGACGCCGCTCACCGTCAGGACTTCTGCCGCTGGCGCATTCACGATTCAGTCTTACCGGTAGTTTGCGACGGTGGCAGAGAACTCGTTCATCGCACGTACTGCGTCAATCTTGTTCTTGATACCCAGGGCTCGCCCATCGCGCGTATATCGATTGGGTGTGGAGTAAAATCCAATGTCGTTGCCCCCCATGATCGTTCCCAGGTCAGAGTAGCCCTGGTCGTAGGAGGTGCTTTCGCCACCGTGGCTAATTCCCATGTTATGGCCCAGCTCATGACGCATGACGCGGGTCGAAGAGTAAATACTGCCGACTGCTGCCATATGGCGAGCGTCGGCTTTTAGATAGCCTTGCCCCCCCAAATCGTTTTCCGTCCCTTCATAATAAATGCCGTCGGCCTTGAGTTCGTCTCTCCAACCCTGCACGGTAGGGTCATCTTTCAGTGCAGTTAATGGATCAATGAGTTTTTTCCAATGTGCTTCTGCGGGCACTTCCCGGATGTCGGTGCTGCGAAATCTGAAGTTTGCACGGGAGTTTTCCAAGGCTTCATTCGTCAGGTTCAAACCGTCAGTCAGGCGGGCTTTCATATTCCCCGTCCCGAGTAAGTTTCGTGCCTTGTCGCTATATAGCAATAAAAGATCAATGGTGACGGTTTCCCTCGTCCATTTATTATCGCTGTCAACTTTGAAGGCGATGATCTCACCTGGCTTAATGGTGTGGTCGGTCGGATCCGCTTTTATAGTGACAGAACGAGCGGAATCGGACTTGACGACGACTCGACTGCCAGGCGTTGAATTCGACGGTAACTGTAGCGTGTCTTTCCAATTGTCTTTGGGGATGTCGATGATTGTTTTAGGGGTGGTGAGCGCAGGCACCCTGCCGTCAATCAGTTGACGTGTTGTGTAACGAGAGAGCGGGGCGTTAAGTACTTCCCATTTTTTATCTTCAGCGATGTACATGAATTCATAGTTTTGGCCGGCTGCGACTTTAATTGCGCCCGCATTGTTCATGTTTGAACTATCCACGTTGACGGTCTGGCGGGACGTTGAATTGATGAAAACCCTGTCGCGATCATTGGCATGTGAGGGAAGTTTCACGGTGCCTGGCACGCCCGCGCCATTAAACGAAACAACCGTTTTGGCCCCCTTCAACGCGATCGTCAGTGGTTGATTTAACTTGGAGATCTCGGGTTTTACGGGGTCGATTGTTGTGGATGGCTCGGCTTGCTCACGGGTCCAGCCATGGTGCGAGGTGGAATAGCGGAAAACCTGCTGCTCACCCTGTTTCAACGTCAGGGGCAAGGCAGACCGTAGATTGTCTCCGGTTATTCTTGTGTCGTAGCTGGCAGATGAACTAAGAACGATGACGTCATTATTGTTAGCCTCTTTGGGAAGATTTATAGCAGGGAGCCAGTTGTGGCTTGTAACGTTGACGAAGGTGATGGGAGGTTGTGTGCTTGGAATGTTATAGCCGATTCTGAAAGGTGTCAGGTAGCTGACGTGCTTACCCCCACTTTGCCACTGTTTTTTTTGTGCGTTATACGTAAATGAGAAACTCAGGTCAGGATCGATTGTGGTGCCGTGGGGCAAGTTTGTCTGTTTGATATCCAAGCCATTCTTTTTGGCGTTGGCCAGTGTTGTTTCGATCCGATCAAGATGCTGGGGTGGGCGCTCGCTGGTGTTGAGGGTGAGTGTGTTCGGGAAGTGGGTAGAGTTGTAGGTTGCCAGCATTCTTAATGGGTTCCGTATTTATTTACAATTGGTAGGGTGTGTGCATTCTGCCTTTCTTCAAGTTGGGGGAGTGTACGGGTGTGAAGTGTGGGCGCTACCGGGTTTTTATGATTATTTGTTTCGAGCGAGTGTGGCGGGGGGCGGGGGCAGATAGTTGAGTTTGTATAAATATGTATTGTCGTTTTAAAGGGTGTTTTTGTTGAAATACTTAACGCTGGCGCTGTTGTCAGCAGCGCCGTACCTGTTCAGAAATTGACCGAAGCACTCAGTCGCGCTGTCAGTGGTGCGCCCTGGAACAGGTAGTCATCGCCCATGTATTCGCCCGCGTCGCGCCAGTAGCGCTTGTCGAACAGGTTGTCGACGCTCAGGCGAAACACCGTCTCGTAGCCGTCGACCCTGGTGGTGTAGCGGCCGCCGACATTGACCACCGCATAATCGCCCACCTCCACATTCCCGCTGCGATTGGCGGTCTTCTTGGCGCTGTATTGCACTCCGCCGAGCACCGCCAGGCCGTTCACCCACGGCAGGGCGTAGTCGGCGTACAAGCTGGCACGCAGCTTGGGCACGTTGATAGCCTGGTGGCCTTCGTATTCCGGGGTGTCACTGCCGGTCACCCGAGCGCGGATCGCCGCCACGCTGGTGGCGATCTGCAGGCGTTCTGTGGCCCAGCCGTTGGCCGACAGCTCCAGGCCGGTGTTTTTCTGCTCGCCCTGTTGCACGTAGGTGAAGAGTCCCGCGCTGTCGGGCTTGGCGTACTGGTAAGCCTGGCGAGTCTGGAACACGGCGGCGGCAAAACTGATGCGGCGCCAGTCGTATTTCACCCCGGCTTCGATTTGGCGGGAGGTGGTCGGGGCGAGGGTTTCGCCGTCATTCGTGGTCGTCCACGGCGCCTCACCGCCCAACGAGAGGCCTTTGCTGTAGCTGGTGTACAGCGACACGTTTTCCACCGGTTTGTAGATCAACGATGCTTGGGGCAGAAACGCGTATTTCTGTGTATGGCGTTCCTGCTCGCCGTCCTTATCGAAGGCTTTTTCATCCAGACGTACTTCGCGGCCACCGAGGATGGTCTGCCATTGCTCGTTGAAGCGGATGCGGTCGGTGACAAAGAGGCCGTACTGGCGGCTGTCCAGGCGCCGGTGTTTGTCGTTCAGCGGCACATCGGTGGGAGTGAAGGTCGGGGCGTCGACGTTGATATTAGTACTGCCGATGTATTCGTTGACCGACGAGCGTTTGTCGATCACCCGGCGAAATGCGCTGGTGCCAAAGGTCAGTTCATGGCCCAGGTTGCCAGTATTGAACAGCCCGGTCATGGCCGCCTGCAGTTCGTCGTCGCGACGGGTGTCGTCAGGGCTGCGGTAATCATAGACGTCATAGTCACCCGTTGGGCCGAAGGTCGCGGTGCCGCAACCGGTCACGTAAAAGCAGCCATAGGCAAACGAACTGTAATCGTCTATCACCACCTTGCTGCGCGCCGCGCTGACGCTGCCTTTCCACTGGTCGCTGAAGCGGTATTCAAACTTGCCGTTGAGGTTCAGCGAGTCGATGCCCACCTGTTTGGAACCGCTCTGATGCCCCAGCAGCTTTTTCGGCGAGGCGTCATGGGGCACCTCAGTGCCACCGAGCAACTGGTAACCGGGCACCGAGCGCTGTTGCTTGTTCTGGTATTCGGCGTCCACTTGCAGCACGGCGTCGGGGCTGATGTTCCAGTCGAAGGCCAGGGACACGAAATCGCGCTGGCCATTGGCGTGTTCCACGTAGGAATTGAGGTCTTCATGGGCGACGTTGGCGCGCAGGCCGAATTGCTGCTCGCTGCCAAACCAGCCGCCGACGTCGGTGGCGATGTAGCCGCTGCCGCGATCGTCGCTGGACACGGTGACCGAGCGCACGTCCTGCGGCCGCTTGGTCACGTAGTTGATCACGCCGCTGGGCTCGGAAATCCCGCTTTGCAGGCCGGCCAGGCCCTTGAGCACTTCGACTTGCTCCTTGTTTTCCAGTGCAACGTTTTGCTCGCCGGTGATGGTGCGCCCGTTGATCTTGTAGCTGCTGGCCGCGTTCAGCGAAAAGCCGCGCACCACAAAGTTTTCGTAGTAGCCGATGGGTGCGTAGCTGTCGCCGACGGAGGCGTCGTTGCGCAGCACTTCACTGAGCAGGCGCGCTTGCTGGTCCTTGATCAGCGCAGCGTTGAGCACCGTGATTGAGGCCGGGGTGTCGAGCAGCGGTGCTTCAGTGAAGCCGCCCACCGAGGCGGTGTCGGCGCGGTAGCCGGATTCGTCCTGGCCCTGAACCTTCACCGCCGGCAGTTCGATCCCTGCCGCAAGGCTGTTGCCGATACCGCCGCTGAGCAGCAGGCCGAGGGCGAAACGTGAAGTGACGACGGGACGAAAACGCAAAACCATGTGGGCAGGGCCTTAAAGCGCAGGGCGGGGGGCGCATAAGCTAGGCACAAGTGCACATTTTTACAAGCATTCGATGGGGTAGGGGCTTGCCCCCGATTGCGCTGTGCCAGTTGATGAATCTGTAGCTGGCCCACCCTCATCGGGGGCAAGCCCCTCCCACAGTGTTAACTGCATTTCAAAGTGAACGCTTGAGGGTTTCGCTGGGCAGTTCCTTGAACAGCGCCCGGTAACTATTGGAAAACCGCCCCAGATGCCAGAACGACCAGTTCATCGCCACCTCGGCCACGGTTGTGCCCGCGCCACTTAACAATTCGCGCCGCGCCCCATTCAGCCGCCGCAACCGCAACCACTGCGCCGGGCTCATCCCAGTGTAGGTCTTGAAGCCTTGCTGCAACTGGCGCAGCGGCACGCCGGCGATCTGCGCCAGTTCCAGCAGGTTGACGGTTTCATCCGGCGCATCCGCAGACCACTCGCCAATGCGCGCCATCAACCGGCGTTCATCGCTGCGCTTTTGCAGTGAGCTGCGGTCCAGGCACACGCAGGCGTTGTCGAGGATAAACAGGCAGTCGTCGAGCAGTTGCTGAGTGAGGGAAACCGGGTCAGGCACCGTGGACAAGCGCGTCAGGGTGCCGCTGAGCCAGCGGGTGAAGAGCGCGTTCTGTTGGCAGGTCAATGGCGCCATGAACAGTCCTTCGAGTTTGGCCACGTCCAACCCCTGGCGCTGCACAAACTGCGGGCCGAACACCACCGCCACTTCACGGTAGTTTTCCGGGGTGATCCAGGTATTGCGGCTTTCGCCATTGAGCATATACAGCGCGTTGTCGCTGCCATCGAAACAGAACGCCAGCGAGCCTGGCGGCGCGTTGAAGTGCTGCTCCACGCGGGTGTTCATGCACTCTTCGTACACCTGCACGCCGTGCAGGTCGAGGTAACGGATCTGCCCGGCAAAATGCCCCGGGGACATCTGCTGGTACTGCTGCACCCAGCCGGGTGTCGCACTGCATTGAGCGGCCACATCACCGGTGGTGAAGGCCTGTACGCGCAAAGCTGCTGCCTGTGTCATGGGTAACCTGGGCGCACTCTATTGGTGCGTTGTGGTTGGTGCAAAGTGGATAGATGCCGCTTCAAGGCTGGCCCAAGATAGACCTCAATGCGCCGCCAGTACAAGCCGGCGTGGCATCCCACCCATGACGAGGTCCTTATGAACGCCCCCTTCGATCAGCTCTCCACCTGGCTGAAAGAACACAAGATTACCGAAGTCGAATGCGTGATCAGTGATTTGACTGGCATCGCACGCGGCAAGATTGCGCCCACCAACAAGTTCCTGCATGAGCGAGGCATGCGCCTGCCGGAAAGTGTGTTGCTGCAAACGGTAACCGGGGACTTTGTCGACGACGATATCTACTACGACCTGCTCGACCCGGCCGACATCGACATGATCTGCCGCCCGGTGTCCAACGCCACCTATGTGGTGCCGTGGGCCATCGAGCCCACCGCCATCGTGATCCACGACACCTTCGACAAGCACGGCAACCCCATCGAACTGTCGCCGCGCAACGTGTTGAAAAAAGTCTTGCAGCTGTACACCGACAAGGGCTGGCAGCCGATTGTCGCACCGGAAATGGAGTTCTACCTGACCCAGCGCTGCGAAGACCCGGACTTGCCGTTGAAGACCCCGGTAGGCCGCTCCGGTCGTGCCGAAACCGGGCGCCAGTCGTTTTCCATCGACGCCGCCAACGAGTTCGACCCGCTGTTCGAAGACGTCTACGACTGGTGCGAACTGCAGGGCCTGGACCTCGACACGCTGATCCACGAAGACGGCCCGGCGCAGATGGAAATCAACTTCCGCCACGGCGACGCCCTCGACCTGGCCGACCAGATCACCGTGTTCAAACGCACCCTGCGCGAAGCGGCGCTCAAGCACAACGTAGCCGCCACCTTCATGGCCAAACCGGTGGCCGACGAGCCGGGCAGCGCCATGCACCTGCACCAGAGCGTGGTGGACATCGCCACCGGCAAACCGGTGTTTGTCGATGCCGACGGCAACATGAGCCAGCTGTTCCTGCACCACATCGGCGGCCTGCAAACCTACATCCCCAAGCTGCTGCCGATGTTTGCCCCAAACGTGAACTCGTTCCGGCGCTTTTTGCCGGACACCTCGGCGCCGGTCAACGTCGAGTGGGGCGAAGAGAATCGCACCGTCGGCCTGCGCGTGCCTACCTCCAGCCCGGAGGCCATGCGCGTGGAAAACCGCTTGCCGGGCGCGGATGCCAATCCCTATCTGGCAATTGCCGCTAGTCTGCTGTGTGGCTACCTGGGCATGGTCGAGCACATCGAACCCAGCGCCGCCGTCGAAGGCCGCGCCTACGAGCGGCGCAACCTGCGCCTGCCGCTGACCCTCGAAGACGCCCTGGCGCGCATGGAGGATTGTGACACGGTCAAGCACTACCTGGGCGACAAGTTTGTGCGCGGCTACGTGGCGGTCAAGCGCGCCGAGCACGAGAATTTCAAGCGGGTGATCAGTTCCTGGGAGCGTGAGTTCCTGCTGTTGAGCGTCTAAAAAAACTCAAAGGGGTGTCGATATGCGTCTTGTGAACAAGCTTCTCCCGCTGGCCCTGGTGGCCGCATTCAGCAGTGCCAGCCAGGCCGCGCCGACGGTCAGCGTCTACAACTGGACCGACTACATCGGCGAGACCACCTTGGCCGACTTCCAGGCCAAGACCGGCATCAAAGTGATCTACGACGTGTTCGACTCCAACGAAACCCTGGAGGGCAAGCTGCTGGCGGGCCGCACCGGGTATGACGTGGTGGTGCCGTCCAACCACTTTCTGGCGCGGCAGGTGAAGGCCGGCGCTTTCCTCAAGCTCGACCGCGCGCAGTTGCCCAACTTCAAGAACCTCGACCCCAAGCTGCTCAAACTGCTGGAGAAAAACGACCCCGGCAATGCGCACTCGGTGCCGTACCTGTGGGGCACCAATGGCATTGGTTATAACGTCGACAAGGTCAAGCAGGTGCTGGGCATCGACCATATCGATTCGTGGGCGGTGCTGTTCGAGCCGGAGAACATCAAGAAGCTCAACCAGTGCGGCGTGGCCTTTCTCGATTCGGCGGATGAGCTGTTCCCGGCGATCCTCAACTACATGGGCAAGGACCCACGCAGCGAGAACCCCGAGGACTACAAACAGGCCGAAGCCAAGCTGCTGACGCTGCGCCCGTATATCACCTACTTCCATTCCTCCAAGTACATTTCGGACCTGGCCAACGGTGATATCTGCGTGGCCTTCGGGTATTCCGGGGACGTGTTCCAGGCCGCCAACCGCGCCAAGGAAGCCAAGAACGGCGTGAACATCGCCTATTCGATTCCCAAGGAAGGCTCCAACCTGTGGTTCGACCTGCTGGCGATCCCCGCCGACGCCGGCAACCCGAAAGAAGCCCACGCGTTCATCAACTACCTGCTCGACCCCGAGGTGATCGCCAAGGTCAGTGCCTCCGTGGGCTATGCCAACGCCAACCCGGCGGCCAAGGCCTTTATGGACCCGGAGCTGGTCAACAACCCTGAGGTGTACCCGCCTCAGGAAGTGCTCGACAAACTGTATATTTCCACCACGCCGACCCCGGCGACCATGCGCCTGATGACCCGCGCGTGGAGCAAAGTGAAGACCAACAAATGAGCCTCGATCACGCCCAGTCCTACTACCGGGCCACGGCCACTGCGATGCCGCAGCGCCCGCCACTGGACGCCGGCCTGAGCGCCGATGTGTGCGTGATTGGCGGCGGGTTCACCGGCGTCAACACCGCCATTGAACTGGCCCAGCGCGGGCTCTCGGTGATCCTGCTGGAGGCCCGGCGCATCGGCTGGGGCGCCAGCGGGCGCAACGGAGGGCAGTTGATTCGCGGCATTGGCCATGACGTCTCGGGGTTTGCCAAGTATGTGGGCGAGGAGGGCGTGACCTACCTGGAGCGCGCCGGCATCGACTCGGTGGCGCTGGTGGGCGAACGTATTTGTGAGCACGCCATCGACTGTGACCTGCGCTGGGGGTTTGCCGAACTGGCCAACACCCCGGCGCAGTTCGCCGCGTTCAAGGGCGAGCAGGAAAGCCTGGCGCGCCTGGGCTATGCCCATGAAACCCGCTTGGTGGGCCCCCAGGACATACAGCAGGTGGTCGGCTCCACGGCGTATGCCGGGGCGCTGGTGGACATGGGCTCCGGGCACTTGCACCCGCTGAACCTGGTGCTGGGCGAGGCGCAAGTGGCCGAGTCTCTCGGCGTGCGAATCTTTGAACACACCGAGGTGCTGGAGCTGATCCACGGCGACAGCGTGCAGGTGCGCTGCGCCACCGGCAGCGTGCGCGCGGCCAGCCTGGTACTGGCCTGCAATGCGCACCTGGAAGAACTCGAACCGCGCTTGAGCGGCAAGGTGCTGCCGGCGGGCAGCTACATCATCGCCAGCGAGCCGTTGCCGGTTGAAGTGGCCAACCAGTTGATCCCGCAGAACCTGGCGCTGTGCGACCAGAAAGTCGGACTGGATTACTACCGGCTGTCCGCCGACCGCCGCCTGCTGTTCGGCGGCGCCTGCCATTACTCGGGGCGCGATCCGAAGGACATCGCCGCGTATATGCAGCCGAAAATGCTCAAGGTGTTCCCGCAGCTGGCCGACACCGCCATCGAGTTCCAGTGGGGCGGCAAGATCGGCATCACCGCCAACCGGTTCCCCCAGGTCGGGCGATTGAAGCAGTACCCCAACGTTTACTATGCCCAAGGCTATTCCGGGCATGGGCTCAATGTGACCCATTGGTGCGCAAAGCTGCTGGCCGAAGGCATTCACGCAGGTGCCAGCAGCGGCCTGGATATCTTCAGCCAGGTGCCACACATGACTTTTCCCGGCGGCAAGGCGTTGCGTTCACCGCTGCTGGCGCTGGGGATGTTGTGGTACCGCTTGCGCGAGCTGGTTTAATCGGGCGGTTTAATCAACGCCCGGCGCAATGGGAAAGGGTTAAGGGCTTTTGTATAAACACTTTTGCGCGGGCGATTCAACTGTCCGTACGGTCAGTTACCGGCACTGAAACGTTTTAGTAAATTCCGCTCCCGTTATAACAGGCGCCGGTTTGGCGCCTGCTTGTTTACAGGGAGTGCGCAAATGTTCGACATCAACAAACACCGGCATGACTTCTTTTATAACCTCGCGACCGTGATCGACGGCATCGTGCCTGATGACCTGTGTGACGCCCTGGCGGAACGGGTCAACATCATTATCGACGAGCAGGGGGTTGATCTGGTCAACCACCAAAGCCTCGGTACCGACGCGGTTTCCGATCTGGGCGGCGCCTACAACCACCATATCTTCAAGGGCGACGACATCCGCTGGTACCTGCCGGAATTGCCGGCGATTTATCACAGCCTGGTGCCGCTGGTGAGCCTGGTCACCCACACCGACACCGTGGTGTCGCCGTACCCGCTGTCGGATATCAATATCAAGGCCTACCCCCCGGGCGGCGGCACCCTTGGGCTGCACTACGACACCAATGGCATCACGGTGCTGCTGTTCCTGACCTCCAACCAGGAAGCGCCGCTGCGCATGCAGATCGAACGCAGCCACCCGAGTCAGAAAGAACCCTGGATCGAACACCGCAGAATCTACGCGAAAAAAGGCTCGCTGCTAATCATGCAGGGGCGCAAGACCTTGCACGACAGCGAGCCGACCGTCACTGAGCAAAAACTCTCGGTGGTCTACAACTACTACGAGCGCCACGACACCTACCGCCATGAGGACTTCGATAACTTCGTGTACTACGGCATTGCGCCCAAGACACTGGCATAAGGGGCGCGCCATGCAATTGAGCAAAACAGATCTCTTCGCCGGCCTGGCCGTCACGACCATATGGGGCGCGAACTTTTCGGTGATCGGGCTGGGGTTGCAAACCCTCGACCCGTTTGTGTTGACGCTGCTGCGGTTCACCTTCTGCGCGGTGCCGCTGGTGTTGTTTATCAAGCGCCCGCCAGAGGTGTCATACGCCACCTTGATCGCCTACGGCGTGCTGTTTGGCACCGGGCTCTGGGGTGTGGTGAACGTGGCCATGTACCACGGATTGTCGGCGGGGATGTCCTCGGTGTTCCTGCAGTTCAGTGCGTTTTTCACCATCCTGATGAGCCGCTGGTTCCTGGCCGAGCCGATCAACCGGATACAGGGCGCGGGCATGACGTTCTGCGCGGTAGGGTTGGTGATCATTCTGCAGCTGTCGGATGAAGTCTCGACCACCGTGGGCATCGTGCTGGTGCTGCTGGCGGCGTTTTCGTGGTCGCTGTGCAACCTGATCGTCAAGGTGCGCAAGCCTGAGGACATGGTGGCGTTTATCGTGTGGTCGAGCCTGTTCTCCATCCCGGTGCTGCTGCTGATGACCCTGTGGTTCGAGGGCGCCGAACCCTTGTACAACCTGATCACCGACTTCACCTGGGGCGCGGGCTTCTCGATTGTGTTCCAGTGCTATGTCACCACCATCGTCGGGTACCGGATCTGGAACAACCTGATGAAGAAATACCCGGCCTCGGTGGTTGCGCCCTTGTCGTTGATGGTGCCGGTGTCCGGGTTGCTGACCTCGTACCTGTTTTTTGACGAACAGTTGCGCAACGAGCAGGGGATTGCCATCAGCCTGGTGTTTATCGGGATTGCGCTGTTCGTCAATTCCACCCGTATCCACCAACGGCTGGTCAAGGCGCAGGATCGGTCAGCACCTTCCTGAAGGTTTCCACCAGCGGGCGCAGGTTGACCCGATGCCACGCCGCCCACAGCGGCGTGGTGTAGGTCAGCCACGGCAGTTCACGCAGCACCACGCCGGGCGGGGCATTGCGGCTCAGGCCCTTTTGCACCATGGCCACGCCCAACCCGGAGGCCACCAGGCCCAGCGCGGTAAACGGCTCGCCGGCTTCCATGGGGATCTGCGGGGTGAACCCGGCGCGAATGCACGCGGCGACAAAATCATCGGCGGGGTTGGCGCCGGGTTTGCGTTGCACGCCGATCCACTGCTGCTCGGCGAGGTGCTCAGGCAGTAGTTGTGTTTGCTGGGCCAGCGGGTGGTGTTGCGGCAGCGCCAGCAGCATCGGGTCGTCCAGCACTTGCTGCGCGATCAGGTCCGGGTCATCGGCGGCCGGTGGTTCACTCACCAGGGCGATGTCCAGGCTGCGTTGGCGCAGGCCTTCGAGTTGTTCGAGGGAGGGCAGGTTGTACAGCTTGATATGCACGCCAGGCCGGTCATCGCGCAGTACGCGCAAGGCATTCGGTAATACCCCGGCGTGCATGGCGTTCTCGATGTAACCGATGCACAGCCCGCCTTCTTCGCCCCGGCCCAGGCGCTTGCCCAACGATTCCAGGCGATTGGCGTGGGTCAGCAGCGCCTTGGTTTCGGCCAGGAAGGTCTGGCCGTCGCGGGTCAGGCGAATGCGCTGTTGGCTGCGTTCGAACAGGGTCAGGCCCAGGCGTTCCTCAAGCTGGGCGATCTGCCGGCTCAGGGGCGATTGGGAAATGTGCAGGCGCTCGGCGGCGCGGCCGACGTGTTCTTCTTCGGCGACGACTTCGAAGTAGCGCAGCTGGCGAAGGTCAATCATGGTAAGACCTGTAGAGACTCAAGTTGGTCGCAGTATGTCTTGGACGGTCTGATCTTCGCAATCTAGGATCTGCTCAACGGTCATCGAGACCCACCAACCGATTGAGGATCCACCATGAGCTTGAAAGACAAACTGCCCGGCCAGCTGGGCTTTGGCACCGCACCGCTGGGCAACATGTTCCGCGCTATCCCTGAAGCAGAAGCCCAGGCCACCGTTGAGGCTGCCTGGAACCACGGCGTGCGCTACTTCGACACCGCGCCGTTCTACGGCTCGGGCCTGGCGGAAATCCGCCTTGGCCAGGCCCTGTCTAACTACAACCGCGATGACTACGTGCTCAGCACCAAGGTCGGCCGGGTGATTCTCGATGAAGTCGAAGACAGCGCCCGCGACCTCGGCGAAAAAAGCGGCGTGTTCGAACACGGCCGCCCCAACAAGATGCTCAATGACTACAGCGCCGACGCCACCTTGCGCTCCATCGAAGACAGCCTTGAGCGCCTGAAGACCGATCGCCTGGACATCGTGTGGATTCACGACATCGCCCAGGACTTCTATGGCGACCAGTGGCTGGAATACTTCAACCAGGCCCGCACCGGCGCCTTCAAAGTGCTGACCCGCCTGCGTGAAGAAGGCGTGATCAAGGCCTGGGGCCTGGGCGTGAACCGCGTGGAGCCGTGCGAGCTGACCCTGGACCTGAGCGAAGCCCAGCCCGACGGCTTCCTGCTCGCCGGCCGCTACACCCTGCTGGACCATGAGCGCGCATTGCAGCGCCTGATGGATGCGGCGCTGGCGCAGAATGTCGAAATTGTGGTCGGCGGGCCCTACAGCTCGGGCATCCTGGCCGGCGGCGCACACTTTGAATACCAACAGGCCAGCCCGGCGATCATCAGCAAGGTCGAGCAGATCAAGGCGATTGCCCAGGCGTTCGGCGTGAGCGTAAAAGCTGCGGCGTTGCAATTTTCCCTGGCGCATCCGGCGGTGGCTGCTGTAATTCCCGGTGCCAGTCGTCCGGGGCGAATTGCCGAAGACCTCGCGGCGATGTCAGAGCAGATTCCGGCAGCCTTCTGGCAGGCCCTGCGTGACGCCCGCTTGATTTCGGACCGCGCACCTCTGCCGCGTTAATTTCAGGAGTTGTACTTATGAAAATCGATGTAAGCGGCAAAGTGGCGATTGTCAGTGGCAGCACGGCCGGGATCGGCCTGGGCATCAGCCAGGCCCTGGCCCAGTCCGGCGCCACGGTGGTGGTGATCGGGCGTGAAGCGGGCAAGGTCGATGACGCGCTGGCGAGCATTCGCCAGGCGGTACCGGGCGCCGACCTGCGTGGGCTGGTGGCGGACCTTGGCACTGCTGAGGGCGCCGAGAAACTGTTCGCCGCCGAACCGCGCGCCGATATCCTGGTCAACAACCTGGGCATCTTCAACGATGTGGATTTCTTCGAAGCGCCCGACAGCGAATGGACGCGCTTCTACGAGGTCAATGTGATCTCCGGTGTGCGCCTGGCGCGGTTCTACACGCCGGGCATGGTGGAGCAGGGCTGGGGACGGGTGATTTTCCTGTCGTCGGAATCCGGGGTGGCGACGCCGGCGGACATGATCAACTACGGCGTGACCAAAAGCGCCAACCTGGCGGTGTCCCACGGCCTGGCCAAGCGCTTGGCGGGCACGGGCGTGACGGTCAATGCGATCCTGCCGGGGCCGACCTTTACCGATGGCCTGGAGCAAATGCTCAAAGACGCCACCGCCAAGTCCGGGCGCAGTGCGCGGGATGAGGCCGATGTGTTTGTGCGCAATGCGCGGCCCACCTCCATCATCCAGCGCGCGGCGAATGTGGATGAAGTGGCGAACCTGGTGGCGTACATTGCTTCACCCCTGTCGTCTGCCACCACCGGTGCGGCGTTGCGGGTCGACGGCGGCGTTGTCGACAGCATGGCGATCTGAATTCTTTTTAATGTTCTGGAGTATGTATCGTGGCAACAGCGTCTTCTGTGATTGAAATTCCGGTGTCGGCCGATCAGGTCTGGCAGTTGGTTGGCGGCTTCAACAGCCTGCCGGATTGGCTGCCGTTTATCGTCAAGAGCGAGGCCAGCGAGGGCGGCCGCGTGCGTCACCTGCAAACGGCGGATGGCGGTGTGGTGGTGGAGCGTCTGCAGAGCTTTGATAACGTAGGCCGCAGTTATAGCTACACCATTGAGCAGTCGCCGTTTCCGGTGAGTGCTTACCTGGCGACGTTGCAGGTTGAGGCTTTGAGCGAGTCGTCGGCCAAGGTGACCTGGTCTGGGGTGTTCACCCCGGCGGCGGGGACTACGGAGCAGGCGGTGGAAGAGCTGTTTGCCGGCGTCTACAGCGGCGGCCTCGAGGCACTGCGGGCCAACTACCCGGCTTGATCTACCCGCCAATGCAAAACCAAGTGTAGGAGGGGGCTTGCTCCCGATGGCGATGGGTCAGCTATAGATTTCTCAGCTGACACACCCTCATCGGGGGCAAGCCCCCTCCCACAGTTGTTATGTGGTGTTTGGGCTATTCGGGCATTAGCTGCTGGCGGCATTCGAGGATCAGGCTGGCGCCGCCTTGCTCGCTGCTGCCGACTTCGAGTTTGAAGCCGTGCAAGTTGATGATCGCCGCCACAATCGACAAGCCCAAGCCAAACCCGCCTTGCTGGTCGCCTTCATCCACGCGATAGAAGCGCTGGAACACCGCAGCCCGTTCCGCCGCCGGTATGCCTGGCCCGGAGTCGTGCACTTCGATGCGCGTGCTGCCGGCATCGTTGAGCCCGCGCAAAATCACTTCGCCGCCCTGCGGGGAGAACTTGATCGAGTTGCTCAGCAGGTTGGCCAGGGCTTCAAACAACAGCGCGCGGTCGCCGGTGATCCACGGCAGCGATTCGGGTACTTCCAGGCGCAGCTGCAATTCACCTTCTTCGGCCAGGGGCAGGTAGAAGTCATGCAGCTCGCGCAGCAGCGGCAGCGGGTCCATCACCAGGAAGCCGGAACGGCGTTGGTGGTCTTCCAGCTCGGAGATGCGCAACAGCCCGCGAAAACGCGCCATCAGGGTGTCGGTCTCGGCAATCGCGTCGTCGAGTTTCACCGCGTAGCCCGAATCTTCCTCGGCTTCCTGGCGGATGCGGTACAACTGCGCGCGCAGACGGGTGAGCGGGGTGCGCAGGTCATGGGCGATGTTGTCGCACACGCCCTTGACCTCGTTCATCAGCTTCTCGATGCGGTCGAGCATGGCGTTGACGATAGCCGCGAGCATGTCCAGTTCATCCCGCCGGTTGGACAGCGGCAAACGGTGGGTGAGGTCGCCGGCGACGATGGCTTCGGCGCTGGCCTGGATCCCGCGAATCCGCCGCAACGGGCGTCGGCGCAACAAATGCCAACCGGCCGCACCGGGGATGATGGTCAGCGACAGCGCCCACAGCAGCGCGTGCCAGATGATCCGCGTTACGCCAAACAGCGAACCGTTGGCGCGCACCAGCACCAGCCAGCGGCCGTCTTCGGTGTGGGTGGCCACGGCGTCGCAGCTGTCTTTGGGCAGTTTGGGGTCGTCGGAGTCGACGCAATTGGCCAGGGCGTGGATCTTGCCGTCCAGCGGCAGGTCCGGTGGGATCGCGCGGATCGGGCCGCTCAAGGGGCGAAACTGCTCATCGAACAGCCCGTAGGCGTCCACGCCCTTCATGTCGAAGGTCATGCTGGTGGTCAATGCTTCCACCAGTTCTTCGCCGTCAAAATGCTGGAACAGGTGCTGGCGCTGCATCAGCGAATGGCGCGACAGGTCGCTCAGGTAACCGGACACTTCGTAATACAACACCCCCATGAGGATGCAGCTCCAGGCCACGAACAACGAACTGTACAGCGCCAGCAAGCGGCTGCTGGAGGAGCGCCAGCCCTTAGAGGGGTTCAGCAATGACATAACCGGAACCTCGTACCGTGCGGATCAGCGGCGTGAGGCCCGGCGGGTCGATTTTCTTGCGCAGACGGCCGATGTGCACGTCGATCAGGTTAGTGCCAGGGTCGAAGTGATAACCCCAGACTTCCTCGAAGATCATCATCCGCGAGAGGATCTGCCCGGTGTTGCGCATCAGGAATTCGAGCAATTTGTATTCGGTGGGCAACAGGCTCAGGGGCTGTTCGGCGCGGCTGGCTTCGCGGCTGATCAGGTTCAGCTCCAGGTCGGCCACGCGCAGCGCGGTTTCGAATTCCTTGACCGTGCTTTTGCGCCGCAGCAGCACCTCGACGCGCGCCGCCATTTCATCCGAGGCGAACGGCTTGGTCAGGTAGTCATCACCGCCGGCACGCAGGCCGCGCACGCGCTCGTCCACATCGGAGAGGGCGCTGATCATCAGGATCGGCGTCGACACGCCGATGGTGCGCAGGGTGGTGACGATGGCCAGGCCATCGAGTTCCGGCAGCATGCGGTCGAGGGTGATCAGGTCATAGTCACCACTCACGGCACGCACCAGGCCTTCGCGGCCGTTGTCCACCCAATCTACATCCAGTCCATGGCTACTCAGCTCGGCGACGATCTCGCGGGCTGTTACGGCGTCATCCTCGATGGTCAAAATACGGGTCATAGGATTACCTGGTGAGCGATTCAGACTAGAAGTGGGCACATTTTGCCAAGGTTTGCCTGAACGCTTCCTAAATAAAACTTCATGTTGGCGAATCTGACACAAGTTTCATGGCTGGCAGTGGCTAGTGTGGCCAGTGGGGGCCTTTGTGGGAGGGGGAGTGCATAACGCCCGCCCTTTACGGTCATTTCTTGCAACTTGCATGGTTCAAGTAAGTTCAATTTAGTTAAGGCGTTGAAGTATAAGGGATTTAAGTTTTAGCCCGGCTGGCACGCTGCCTGCACTGTCCCTTTTGAGAGTTGTAACACTATTTTTCCTGCCGGGAGCACAACAACAATGATCACATCCTCATCCACGCTACAAGAATCGAGCGCCCTCTCCGGGGTTTCCTGGGGGGCGATCTTTGCCGGGGCTGCCGCTGCGGCAGCATTGTCGTTGATTCTGGTGTTGCTGGGCTTCGGCCTGGGCTTTTCGGCGGTGTCGCCGTGGGCCAACAGTGGCATCAGCGCCAAAGGGCTTGGCATTTCCACGATTATCTGGCTGGCCTTTACACAGATTGTCGCTTCCGGGCTGGGCGGTTACATCGCCGGTCGGTTGCGGGTGAAGTGGGCCAACATGCATGGCGATGAGGTGTACTTTCGCGACACCGCCCACGGCTTCCTCGCCTGGGCTGTGGCGACGCTGATTACCGCGACGCTGGTAGTCGGTTCTGTCAGCAGTGTGGTCGGTGGCGGCGTGCAAGCCGGTGCCAGCGTAGCCTCGGGCGTGGCCCAGGCGGCCGGTACTGCCGCGCAGGGCGTGAAGGGTGATGACTTCGGCTATTACGTCGACAGCCTGTTCCGCGACGACCGCCCGGCGGCGGTCAGCGATGACGCGGCTCATGCGGTAGTGGCGCGCATTTTTGCCCGCACCGTGAGCAACGACGGCCAACTCGCTGCTGAAGACCGGACCTACCTGGCCCAGTTGATCAGCCAGCGCACCAACCTCAGCCAGGCGGATGCCGAGGCGCGTATCGACAAGGTCTACGGTGATGCCCGTAAAGCTATTGAAGACGCCAAGCTCAAAGCCAAGCAAGCGGCTGACACGGCTGCGAAAGTCGCCGCGTATGCCTCGCTGTGGACCTTTGTAGCGCTGTTGATTGGTGCCTTCTTTGCCAGCTTCGCTGCAACCTTTGGCGGTCGTCGCCGGGATGCGGTGGTGTATGTCGAAACTGAACACTTTGTCCGTTAATTCAAGGAGAACGCTATGCGCTCATTACTGCTGTGGTTCCTCGGTGTACCTATCCCGGTCATCATTCTGATCGCAATCTTCATGCACTGATCCTGAGTCAAGCCAGGATCCACTGTGGGAGGGGGCAAGCCCCCTCCCACATTTTGTTTGGCGCAGTGTCAGCCAGGTTGCGACGAGCAAAAGACTGGCCACTGAGGTCATGATTACCAAGGGTTGTGACGTTCCGTCAGACAGCAGCCCGGTCGCCCAACTGCTCACCGCCGTGAGGAACATCTGGGTGAAAAAGAACAACCCCGAGGCCGTCCCGGCAATCGCACCATAGGGCTGCAGCACTGATAGCTGGCACGCCGGAATCACCATCCCCACCGACACCATGATCACCACCATCGGCAGCACAATCGCCAGCCATTGCTGCGGCAACGCCGTGGTCGCAGCTGCGAGGAGGAGGCTGCCGAGCACATTGAGGGCGATGGCGGCGCTGATCAACTGGTCCGGCTCGACGCGCAGCACCAGGCGACGGAACAGGTTGGCGCCGAGCATGTAGCCGCTGATCGTCGCCGCGAACACCAGCGCATAAGCCGTGGCAGACAGGTGAAAACCCCGCTGCAGCAGCGCCGAGGACTCGCTGATAAACGGGAAATAGGTGCTGTACACGCAGCCGATGGCCAGGGAATAGCGCAGGAAATGCCGGTCGCGCAGCAGTTGGCCGTAAATGCGCAGCAGGTTGCTCGGCGGCGCGGCGGCGACGTGCGGCGGGCGGGTTTCCGGCAGGCGGCGGTACACCACCAGGTACAGCACCGCGCCGATCACGCCAAGCAGCACAAACAAGCCGCGCCAGTGGATAAACGGCAGCATCAGGCTGCCCAGCACCGGCGCGGCCATGGGCGAGATGGCCATGGCCATGGAGATCAGGCCCAGCAGGCGCGCCTGTTCGTCGCGGTCGAAGTAGTCGCGCACGATCACCCGGCCGATCACCGTGGTGCAGCAACCGCCCAAGGCCTGGAACAGGCGGGCGACGATCAGCACCGCAAGGCTGTCGGCCAAGGCGCAGGCCACGGTGGCCAGCACATACAGCAACAGCCCGGCCAGCAATACCGGGCGCCGGCCGAAACGGTCGGTCAATGGGCCGCTCACCAGCAGCGAAATCGCCGAGCCGAGGGTGTACAGCGTGAGGGTCAGTTGCAGTTGGCTGTCACTGCTCTGGAAGTAGTCAGCCATGGCGGGCAGGGCTGGCAGGTGCAGGTCCAGGGTGATGCGCGGCAGGCCGATCAGCACGGTCAGCAGCACCAGCCAGAACCAGGAGGAGAGGGCGCGTTGAGTCATGGGACGCTTCTTGGCAAGGAGTAGAGCCCGAACTCTAGCGGTAGTGTGGTTTAATCCTGAGAGCCACTTATGGCGCAAAGGACTGGACCACTATGAGCCGAGGAAAAGCCGCATCGATGCTCGACCTGCCGCGCCCTGACGCGCTGGATGCAGGCAAGCAGCAAGGTGCCTACGAGGCGTTACGCGCCGCCATTCTGAATCGGCAGCTGCCGGCGGGCAGTCGCTTGCCGTCGACCCGCAGCCTGGCCGAGCGTTGGCTGGTGTCGCGCGGCACCCTTGAGGCGGCGTTCGAGCGGTTGCACAGCGAAGGCTATGTGCAGCGGGTGGCAGGTTCCGGCACGCGGGTGTGCGCGGTAATCCCCGAGCAATTCATTGCGGCGCATAAACCTCAGCTCAAGGCGCGCCGAGCCCTGGAAGTGGACCGCCCGCCAGGCGGCGTGCAGAGCCACGTGCCCTTTGTGGCGCGCCGCCCCGACGCCGGCCTGTTCGACCTGAAAACCTGGGCCCGCTGCATCTCCCGTGGCCTGCTCGCGGCAGGCCCGGGCGTGCTCGAAGCGGCGCACCCCGCCGGCCTGCCTGACCTGCGCGGGCAGATCGCCCAGTACCTGCGCAGTTATCGCGGCATGCATTGCGAGGCGGATGAGGTGATCGTCACCACCGGCATTCGCCACGCCCTCGACCTGATTGCGCGTACGCTGCTCACGGCCGGCGATATCGCCTGTGTGGAAGACCCCGGCTATCCACCGGCGCGGCGCTTGTTTGCCTTGGCGGGCGCGCAGGTGCAGGCGATCAACGTCACGTCCGAGGGGCTCGACACTGCGCAACTGCCCGAGCACGCGCGCCTGGCCTACGTCACCCCGGCGCACCAGGCGCCGTTGGGCATGACCTTGTCGGTGTCGCGCCGCCTGGCGCTGCTGGACTGGGCTGCGCGCGCCGAGGCGTGGGTGGTCGAAGACGACTACGACAGCGAATACAACTACAACAGCGCGCCGCTGGCGGCCCTTAAATCCCTGGATGGCGGCGACCGGGTGATCTACTGCGGCAGCTTCAACAAGAACCTGTTCCCCGGTTTGCGCGTGGGGTTCATGGTGGTACCCAAGGCACTCCGTCGGCCGCTGCTGCGTACCCTGCAACTGACCGGGCATTCAGTCGGCGCCACCGACCAGTCGGGCTTGACCGAGTTTCTGCGCAGCGGCGCCTTTGTGCGCCACCTGCGCGCCTCGCGCCAGGCTTACCAGGCCCGCCGCGACACGCTGCTCGACTGCCTGGGCGGGCACTGCACCGTCAGCGGCCAGCAAGCCGGGCTGCACTTTGTGTTGTGGTTGCCGGCGGGGGTGGCCGAAGACGATTTTTGCAGCCGCGCCGCCGCCGTCGGGTTGACGCTACAGCCGTTGGGCAAGTTCTGCGTCGACACGCGCCTGCCGCCGGCGGTGATTATCGGCTACACGGCGCTGACCCTTGCGCAGATCCGTTTTCATGGCCGCGCTTTAACCGCGTTACTGGCGATCAGTCGTCAAACCCAACCTGCTCATGAATCTCATCCACCTTCAACTCCAACCGATACGCCACCGCGATAAACAACGCCTGGCACAGGCACAAAGTCGCGCTCAACGAGCGAAACGCAAACGACGACCCCTCATTCACCAACAGCACCGCGTTCGCCCGCTTGGCCAGCGGCGACAGGTTGCTGTCGGTGATGATCAAGGTCTTGGCCTGATGATGCTGGGCAATGCGCAGGCAATGCTGGGTCTCTTTGCCGTAGGGCGTGAAGCTGATCGCAATCACCAGGTCATTGGCGCGCACGCTGCGCATCTGCTCACGATAGCTGCCGCCCAGGCCCGAGATCAGGTGGATGCGCTTGTTGGTGTGCTGCAGGTTGTAGACCAGGTAATCGGCCACGGCAAATGAGCGGCGCACACCGACCACGTAGATATTGTCGGCGTTGACCACCAGGTCCACGGCTTTGTCGAACGCCACATCATCCAGCTCCAGCCCCAGGCGCTCGATGCCGGACAGGGTGGCATTCACGCATTCGCGGGCCAGGTCGCCGCCGCTGGCCTTCTGCGACTTGTTGGCGATCATGCTGCGAATGCGCTGCTGGTAGTTCTGCACCGGCGTGGTCTTGTGGGTGTAGGCCTCGCGGAACAATGCCTGCATCTCACTGAACCCGCTGAACCCGAAACGCTGGGAAAAACGCACGATGGCCGACGGGTGCACTTCGCACTCGCGGGCGATATCGCTGATGCGGTCGACCATGATCCGGTCGCTTTGCTGGCTCATATAACTGGCGATGCGTTTGAGCTGGCGCGGCAGGCTTTCGTATTCGTCGGTAATCAGCTGCAACAGACGTTCGGCATTCACCGGAGGGCTGGCGATAGTGTCTTCCAGGTTCGTCTCGGGATCGGTGCGGGACATGGGCAATCCTTCTGGCTTGTTCTTCTGATGCGCTGATGGGTGGCGCAAGTCTACAGGGTAGGCGCAAAAAAATACCCCGGCATCACGGCCCCCGTGGCCTGCTGAAACGATGCACGGCGGCTGGCATGCCATTATGCTGGCTTATTGGAAAAAATATTCCACTAAAAATAATTATGGAATAAATATTGATTGCCGCCGCCGGACGTTCTAGTCTGCTCCCACCAAGAGCGTTTGCCGTCGCCACGGCGGCACAACGCAGGCTGATAAAAATAACAGGAGCCAGCATGGGCCAGACTCGTTTTGCCAGTGGGCGTCAATTGGATCTGATTTGCCTCGGGCGCCTGGGCGTCGACCTCTATGCGCAGCAAGTGGGTGCGCGGCTTGAGGACGTGTCCAGCTTCGCCAAATACCTCGGCGGTTCCTCCGCCAACATCGCCTTCGGCACCGCCCGCCTGGGCCTGCGCTCGGCGATGTTGAGCCGGGTAGGGGACGACCACATGGGTCGCTTCCTGGTGGAATCCCTGGCCCGTGAAGGCTGCGATGTCAGCGGCATCAAGGTCGACCCGGAACGCCTCACCGCGCTGGTGCTGCTGGGCCTCAAGGACCGCGAAACCTTCCCGCTGGTGTTCTACCGCGAAAACTGCGCCGACATGGCCCTGCGCGCCGAAGACATCAACGAAGCCTTTATTGCCTCCAGCAAAGCCTTGCTGATCACCGGCACGCATTTCTCCACCGACAGCGTGTACAAGGCCAGCATCCAGGCGCTGGATTACGCCGCCAAGCACAACGTCCAGCGTGTGCTGGATATCGACTACCGCCCGGTGCTGTGGGGCCTGGCGGGCAAGGCCGATGGCGAAACGCGCTTTGTCGCCGACCAGAATGTCAGCCAGCACGTGCAGAAAATCCTGCCGCGTTTTGACCTGATCGTCGGCACCGAAGAAGAATTTTTGATCGCCGGCGGCAGTGAAGACTTGCTCACCGCGTTGCGCACCGTGCGTGAACTCACGCCGGCGACCCTGGTGGTCAAGCTCGGCCCGCAGGGCTGCACGGTGATCCACGGCGCGATCCCTGCGCGCCTGGAAGACGGCGCGATCTACCCCGGCGTGCGCGTGGAAGTGCTCAACGTGCTGGGCGCCGGCGACGCGTTTATGTCGGGCTTCCTCAGCGGCTGGATCAACGACGCCAGCGACGAGCGCTGCAGCCAGTTGGCGAATGCCTGCGGCGGCCTGGTGGTGTCACGCCATGCCTGCGCCCCGGCCATGCCGACCCCTGCCGAGCTGGATTACCTGTTCAACAGCCCGGTGCCGATTACCCGGCCCGACCAGGACCTGACCCTGCAACGCCTGCACCGTGTCACCGTGCCGCGCAAGGCCTGGAAGCAGCTGTTCGTGTTTGCCTTCGACCATCGCTGGCAACTGGTGGACCTGGCGCAAAGAGGCGGCCAGGACCCGGCGCGCATCAGCGAGATCAAGCAGCTGTTTATCCAGGCCATCGAACGCGTGGAAACCAAGCTGGCCGAGCAGGGCGTCGAGGCTGACGTGGGCTTGTTGGCCGACCAACGCTTCGGCCAGGACGCGCTCAACGCCGCCAGCGGTCGCGGCTGGTGGATCGCGCGCCCGGTGGAAGTGCAGAACTCGCGCCCG
Source organism: Pseudomonas sp. AC463 (assembly GCF_979253585.1). Taxonomy (NCBI): domain Bacteria; kingdom Pseudomonadati; phylum Pseudomonadota; class Gammaproteobacteria; order Pseudomonadales; family Pseudomonadaceae; genus Pseudomonas; species Pseudomonas sp. AC463. The sequence continues at coordinate 23,807 of NZ_CEEDDZ010000008.1, forward strand.
CTGGCGTTTGAGCACGGGCGCTCGCTCGGCAGCAATTTGATCGCCTGGCCCCAAGAGCAAATCATCAAGTGCCTGGTGCAATACCACCCGGATGACGAGCCGTTGCTGCGCCTGGAACAGGAAGCGCAACTCAAGGCGGTGTACGACGCCTCGCTGGTCAGTGGGCATGAACTGCTGCTGGAAGTCATCCCGCCCAAGGATCACCCCTCGACCTACCCGGACGTGCTCTACCGCAGCCTCAAGCGCCTGTACAACCTGGGCATCTACCCGGCGTGGTGGAAGATTGAAGCGCAATCGGCCGAGGACTGGAAAAAGCTCGACGAACTGATCAATGAGCGCGACCCGTACTGCCGTGGCGTAGTGCTGCTGGGTCTGAACGCCTCGGCGGAGTTTCTCGCCGACGGTTTCCAGCAAGCACGCCTGAGCACCACCTGCCGTGGGTTTGCCGTGGGCCGCACGATTTTCCAGGAACCCAGCAAAGCGTGGATGGCGGGCGAGATCGACGATGAAACCCTGATCCAGCAAGTCCAGGCCACCTTCGAACAGCTCATCAACGCCTGGCGCAGTGCTCGAAACTAAATACAGTTCTAAATGTGGAATGCAATCAAATGTGGGAGGGGGCTTGCCCCCGATAGCAGTGTGTCAGGCAACACATCTCTAACTGATCCACCGCTATCGGGGGCAAGCCCCCTCCCACATAAAGCAGAAAGCAGATCTCAGTAATACCTGAAAATAATAAAGGTGCAGCCATGCCCGCAATCCGAATTGGCATCAACCCGATCTCCTGGAGCAACGACGACCTGCCGGCCCTGGGCGGTGAAACGCCCCTGAGCACCGCCTTGAGCGAAGGCAAGGAAATCGGCTACGAAGGCTTTGAACTCAACGGCAAATTCCCCAAGGACGCCAAAGGCGTCGGCGACGTGCTGCGCCCCTATGACCTCGCGCTGGTCTCCGGCTGGTACTCCAGCCGCCTCGCACACCGCTCGGTAGCCGAAGAAATCGAAGCCATCGCCGGCCACGTCGAGCTGTTGAAACAAAACGGCGCCAAAGTACTGGTCTACGGCGAAGTCGCCGATTCGATCCAGGGTTCACGCATTCGCCTGATCGAACGTCCGCGCTTGCACAGCGAACAGGCCTGGCAGGACTACGCCGACAAGCTCACTGAGCTGGCGCGTTTCACCCTGTCCCAGGGCGTGCGTCTGGCCTACCACCACCATATGGGCGCCTACGTCGAGTCCCCCGAAGACATCGATCAATTGATGAAAAGAACCGGCCCGGAAGTCGGCCTGCTGTTCGATTCGGGCCACTGCTACATGGGTGGCGGCGAACCGCTGGAGGTGCTGCGCAAGCACATCGACCGCGTGTGCCACGTGCATTTCAAGGACGTGCGCAAACCGGTGGTGCAACTGGCGCGCAACCAGATGTGGAGCTTCCCCGACTGCATCGTCAACGGCACTTTCACCGTGCCCGGCGACGGTGATATCGACTTCGCGCCGTTACTCGACGAGCTGCTGGCGGCGAAGTACGAAGGCTGGCTGGTGGTCGAAGCCGAGCAGGACCCGGCCGTGGCGCCCAGCTATATCTATGCGAAAAAGGGTTACGACACCCTGCGCGCACTTCTCAGCGAGAGGACCCAGTGATGAGCCTGTTGGTCAAAAGCAGCAAACGTGGGCAAACCATGGTCGCCCTGGAAGAGGGCCGCCTGGAATACGTAGGGTTCAAGGCCTACCGCCTGAGCCTGGGCGAAACCCTGCCGGTCAGCGCCGGTGATAAAGAGCTGTGCCTGGTGCTGCTCAGCGGCCGGGTCAACATCGAGGGCGAAGGCTTCAACTGGCAGAACCTCGGTGATCGCCAGTCGGTCTTCGAAGAAAAATCACCGTTCGCCGCCTACCTGCCGCCGGGCACCGACGCCCAGGTAACGGCCTTGAGCGATGTGCAGATTGCCGTCTGCGCCGCGCCCGGGGCCGAAGGCTACGAACCCCGCCTGATTCGCCCCGAAGACTGCAAGCGCAGCGTGCGCGGCAAGGGCGCCAACACCCGCTACGTGTGCGACATCCTGCCGGACACCTCGCCAGCCCACTCGCTGCTGGTGGTGGAAGTGCGCACGCCGTCGGGGCATTCGTCCAGCTACCCGCCGCACAAGCACGACACCGACGACCTGCCGCACCAGAGCTTCCTCGAAGAAACCTACTATCACCAGATCAACCCGCCCCAGGGCTTCGTGTTCCAGCGCGTGTACACCGACGACCGCAGCATCGACCAGGCCATGGCCGTGGAAAACAGCGACCTGGTGGTGGTGCCCAAGGGGTACCACCCGGTCAGCGTGCCGTATGGCTATGAGTCTTACTACCTGAACGTGATGGCCGGGCCCAAACGCGCCTGGCATTTCCACAACGACCCGCAGCACAGCTGGCTGCTGGACCTCTAAACGGTTTGGACGGAGAACAACAATAATGAAGTCGCCTCTACGCTTTGCCCTGAACCGCATGGTCGCGCCCAACCTGTCCCTGCCGGATTTCATCCAGTTGGCGGCCGCGCTCAAGTGCGATGCCATCGAGATCCGCAACGACCTCAAGAACCGCGAAATCGAATACGGCACCCCGGCCAGCCGCGTGCGTGAGTTGTGCGCGGTGCAGGGCATTAAGGTGCTGTCGATCAACGCGCTGTACCCCTTTGATGTGTGGAACGACGAACGCCGTGCCCAGGCGCTCAAGCTCGCCACTTACGCCCGTGAATGCGGGGCGCAGGGTTTGGTGATGTGCCCGCTCAATGAACCCGGCGACACCCGCAACGACGCCCAGCGCGCTGCCGGGTTGCGCACTGCCCTGAGCGAGCTGGCGCCTATTCTGCGCGAGCACGGGATTCTCGGTTTTGTCGAACCCTTGGGCTTCGAAGAATCTGCCCTGCGCCGCAAGCGCGTGGCGGTCGACGCGATCAAGTCCATCGGCGGCCTGGATGTGTTCCGTGTGGTGCACGACACCTTCCATCACCACCTGGCCAACGAGCATGAATTCTTCCCGGAACTGACCGGGCTGGTGCATATCTCCGGCGTGGAAGATGCCGAGGCGCCGCTCAACTCGATCCGCGACGGCCACCGCGTGCTGGTGGGCGAGGGCGATATCCTCGGCAATGCCGCGCAGATCGACACCTTGCTCAGCACCGGTTACAGCGGCTACCTGTCGTTCGAGCCGTTTGCGACCAGCGTGCATGAATTGGCGGATATCCAGCAGGCCTTGGGGGCGAGCATCGCTCACCTGCAAAATCGTTAAGGGGCGCGACATGACCACCACTCGACTGACCATGGCCCAGGCCCTGGTGAAGTTTTTGGACAACCAGTACATCGAAGTCGACGGCGTGCAGAGCAAGTTTGTCGCCGGGGTCTTCACCATTTTCGGCCACGGCAACGTGTTGGGCCTGGGCCAGGCCCTGGAGCAGGACAGCGGCGATTTGGTGGTGCACCAGGGCCGCAACGAGCAGGGCATGGCTCATGCCGCTATCGGTTTCGCCAAGCAGCACCTGCGCCGCAAGATCTATGCATGCACGGCCTCTGTCGGCCCCGGCGCGGCGAATATGCTCACCGCCGCCGCGACCGCCACGGCCAACCGGATTCCGTTGCTGCTATTGCCGGGCGATGTCTACGCCAGCCGCCAGCCTGACCCGGTGCTGCAACAGATCGAGCAGTTCCACGACCTGAGCATCAGCACCAACGACGCGTTCCGCTCCGTAAGCAAATACTGGGACCGCATCAACCGCCCCGAGCAGTTGATGACGGCGGCGATCCACGCCATGCGCGTGCTCACCGACCCGGCGGAAACCGGCGCGGTGACTCTGGCGTTGCCGCAAGACGTACAGGCCGAAGCCTGGGATTACCCGGACTACTTCCTGCAAAAACGCGTGCACCGCATCGACCGTCGCCCGGCTACCACGGCGATGATCGGCGACGCGCTGGCTGCCTTTCGCGGCAAGCGCAAGCCGCTGATCATCTGCGGTGGCGGGGTCAAGTATTCCGGAGCGAATGCGGCGCTGCAGGCGTTTGCCGAGCGGTTTGATATTCCCTTCGCCGAAACCCAGGCGGGCAAGAGCGCGGTGGTCTCCAGCCACCCGCTGAACCTCGGCGGCATTGGTGAAACCGGCTGCCTGGCGGCCAACCTGCTGGCGCCCGAGGCGGATCTGATCATCGGCATCGGCACCCGCTACACCGACTTCACCACCTCGTCCAAGTCGCTGTTCAAGCACGCCGACGTGAAGTTCCTCAACCTCAATATCAGCCCTGCCGACGCCTTGAAGCTCGACGCTGTGCAGGTGCTGGCCGACGCCCAGGTCGCCCTCGAAGCGCTGGCGGATGCCTTGGGTGATTACCGCTCCGGCTGGGGCGAGCAGATCGCGCAGGCCAAGGCGCAGCTGGAGGCTGAAGTGGATCGCGTGCATCAGGTGGAATATGACGGCGACGGCTTCGTGCCGGAAGTCGACGACCACCTGGACCGCGCCGTACTGCGCGAATTTATCGAGCTGACCGGTTCCTGCCTGACCCAAAGCCGTGTGCTCGGTGTGTTGAATGACACCCTGGCCGACGACGCGATCATCGTTGCCGCCGCCGGCAGCCTGCCCGGCGACTTGCAGCGCGCCTGGCGCAGCAAGGGCGTGAACACCTACCACGTCGAATACGGCTATTCATGCATGGGCTACGAGATCAACGCCGCGCTCGGCGTGAAGCTGGCCGAACCGACCAAGGAGGTTTACGCCCTGGTCGGCGATGGCTCCTACATGATGCTGCACTCGGAGCTGGCCACCTCGATCCAGGAGCGGCGCAAGATCAACGTGGTGCTGCTCGACAACATGGCCTTCGGCTGCATCAACAATTTGCAGATCGGCAACGGCATGGACAGCTTCGGCACCGAGTTCCGCTACCGCAACCCCGAGAGCGGCAAGCTCGACGGCGGCCTGGTGCCGGTGGATTTCGCCATGAGCGCGGCGGCCTATGGCTGCAAGACCTACAAGGTCAGCACCGTGGAGCAACTGCAAGAGGCGCTGGCGGATGCGCGCACGCAAACCGTGTCCACGCTGATCGATATCAAGGTCCTGCCCAAGACCATGATCCACGGCTACCTGTCGTGGTGGCGGGTCGGCGTGGCGCAGGTGTCCACCAGCGAACGCACGAACGCCGCGGCAAAAAAACTCAATGAACACCTGGCGAAGGCCCGGCAGTACTAATAACAAGAGGAGTGTTTGTATGTCGTTGAAGCTTGGAGTGATCGGTACCGGTGCCATCGGCCGTGACCATATTCGTCGTTGCAGCCAGACCCTGCTCAACAGCCAGGTGGTGGCCGTCACCGACATCAACCTTGAGCAAGCCGCCAAGGTCGTCGCCGATTTGAAGCTGGATGCCGAGGTGTACCCGGACGGCCACGCGTTGATCAATTCGCCGCAGGTTGAAGCCGTACTCGTGACCTCCTGGGGCCCGAGCCACGAAGAGTTCGTGCTGGCTGCCATCGCCGCCGGCAAACCGGTGTTCTGTGAAAAGCCCCTGGCCGTCACCGCCGAAGGCTGCCGCAAGATCGTCGAGGCCGAAGTGGCCCACGGCAAACGCCTGGTGCAAGTGGGCTTCATGCGCCCGTACGACGAAGGTTATCGCGCCCTCAAGGCCGTGATCGACAGCGGCCAGATCGGCGAGCCGTTGATGCTGCACTGCGCGCACCGCAACCCGACGGTGGGCGAGAACTACAAGACCGACATGGCGATCACCGACACGCTGATCCACGAGCTCGACGTGCTGCGCTGGTTGCTCAACGACGACTACGTGTCGGTACAAGTGGTGTTCCCACGCAAGACCAGCAAGGCCCTGGCCCACCTGCGCGACCCGCAGATCGTGCTGCTGGAAACCGCCAAGGGCACGCGCATCGACGTGGAAGTGTTTGTGAACTGCCAATACGGCTACGACATCCAGTGTGAAGTGGTGGGGGAGACCGGTATCGCCAAACTGCCGGAACCGTCCCAGGTGCAACTGCGCAGTGACGCGAAGTTGTCCAACGCAATCCTGATGGACTGGAAGGACCGGTTTATCGGCGCCTATGACGTGGAGTTGCAGGCGTTTATCGACAGCGTACGCGCCGGGCAGGTGGGTGGGCCGTCGGCGTGGGACGGGTTTGCGGCGGCGGTGGCGGCGGATGCGTGTATTCAAGCGCAGAGCAGTGAGCAGATTGTGAAGGTCAGCCTCCCTGATCGCCCGCACTTCTACGGCTAACCCACTGAAGAAACTCGGTCAAAAATGTGGGAGGGGCGGTGCGACGATTCGACTTGCCCCCGATGGCAGTGTGTCAGTCAACAAACCTATACCTGACCCACCGCTATCGGGGGCAAGCCCCCTCCCACATTTGAATTGGGTTTCCAGTTCAAGTTTGGAGTAAATGTATGCGAATCGGACTAGTCGGCTACGGCCACGGAGGGCGCTTCTTTCATGCGCCGCTTATTGCAACACTGCCCGGCGCAACCTTCGTCGGAGTAGTCACCCGTTCCCCCGAACGCCGCCAGCAGTTAAATACCGACCACCCAGGCATCCCGGCCTTTGACAGCATCGGCCAGATCGTCGAAGCCGGCGTCGACGCCCTGGTCATCTCCACCACCCTCAAAGGCCGCCCGGCGCTGGTGCTGGAAGCCATCGAACACGGCGTCGCAGTGGTCAGCGACAAACCTTTCGCCGCCAACGCCGAACAAGCCCAGGCCCTGATCACTGCCGCCGAGCGCCATGAAGTATTGCTAAGCGTCTACCAGAACCGCCGCTGGGACTCGGATTACCTGACCTTGCGCAAACTTATCGACGCCGGCGCCTTGGGCACCATCACCCGCTTCGAATCCCGTGTGGAACGCTACAGCCCGCAGGCGGTGGGTAATGCCAGCGGCGGCGGGTGGCTGCGCGACCTCGGCAGCCACTTGGTCGACCAGGCGCTGCAACTGTTCGGCCCGGTCGACCGGGTGTTCGCGCAACTGCAGTTCACGCCTGAATACCCTACGCTGGACCACGGCTTCTTCGTTTCCCTGACCCACGCCAACGGCGTGATTTCCCATCTATGGGGTAATGCCCTGCAAAACAGCCAGGCCCCGCGTTTTCGCGTCAGTGGCAGTTTGGGCTGCTACACCGTGGAAGGGCTGGATGGCCAGGAAGAGGCGCTGATGGCCGGCAAGTCGCCGAAAACCGAGGGCGAACACTGGGGCGCCGAGGAGCATCGGCGCTGGGGCTGGTTCGAGCAAGGTTCGGAGCGCGAACGCGTGCCGTCGGAGAAAGGCTGCTGGACGCAGTTCTATCGCCAGTTGCAAACCGCCGTGCAAGGGCAGGGGCCATTGCCGGTAAACGCCTATGACGCGCTGGAAACCACCCGTATATTGGACGCCGCACGCCTGAGCGCCGAGCGCCAGCAGGTGGTTTCAACAAAAATAGAATAAAATTCTAAAACAGGTTGATATGGAAATTATTTTCCAATAAAGTCTTTTCCAGGTTGCATAAAGTACGTCCAGGGCTCGACCCCGGCGACTCAACAAAAACAAGATCAAAAACAACCAGGTACCGTCAGATGAAAATCTTCAACGCTGTACTGCGAGTTTTACGCCCTGCCCACACGCCACGCGGTCTGCCCCGCGCTCGGCCGTTCTACTTCTCCTTCCTTAATGTGCTGTGCGTCGAAAACCATGGCGCGCTGGTCTGCTGCATCCCTGGCGCGCCGGTCGTTCGACTGCCCGCCGAGCTCTGATAAACGCAACGTCCAAAAAACCAACAAGAAAGTGGAGACAGACCGTTCATGAAGACCCCGATCCGTTTTACCGCACTGGCTTTATCCATGCTGCTCGCCAGCGGTGTGGCCTCGGCCGCTGACCTGAAGATAGGCGTGAGCATGTCCGCCTTCGATGACACCTTCCTGACCTACCTGCGCGAGGACATGGACAAGCAAGCCAAGTCTTACCCCAAGGGTGACGGCGTGCAGCTGCAGTTCGAAGACGCCCGCGCCGACGTGGTCAAACAACTGAGCCAGGTCGAGAACTTTATCAGCCAGAAGGTCGACGCAATCATCGTCAACCCGGTGGACACCGCCTCGACGGCCAACATCATCAAGGCCGCCACCGCGGCGAAAATCCCGCTGGTGTTCGTCAACCGCCGCCCTGACAGCCCGACCCTGGCCCCAGGCGTCGCGGCGGTGGTGTCCGATGACGTCGAGGCCGGCAAGCTGCAAATGCAATACATCGCCGAGAAACTCGGCGGCAAGGGCAACATCGTGATCCTGCTGGGCGACCTGGCAAACAACTCCACCACCAACCGTACCAAAGGCGTGAAGGAAGTTCTGACCAAGTACCCCGGCATCAAGATCGAACAGGAGCAGACCGGTATCTGGCTGCGTGACAAGGGCATGACCCTGGTCAACGACTGGCTGACCCAGGGCCGCGATTTTGACGCGGTGCTGGCCAACAATGACGAGATGGCTATTGGTGCGTCCATGGCCCTGAAGTCGGCCGGCAAGAAAGGTGTGTTGATTGCCGGTGTCGACGGTACGCCGGATGGCCTCAACGCGATCACCAAGGGCGACATGACCGTATCGGCCTTCCAGGACGCCAAGGGCCAGGCCGACAAGTCGGTAGAAACCGCGCGCAAGATGGCCAGGAACGAGCCTATCGAGCAGAACGTGGTGATCCCGTTCCAGCTGATCACGCCGGACAACGTCAAAGACTTCAAGTAGCCCTTACATAACAACAATAAGCCGGCAGGGCGGTCGTGCCCGCCTTGCCGATGGAGTACCTCCCTATGCTCGCTCAAGCCGCTGTGTCGCAGCCCCCCGGTATCCAGCCGTTGCCGCTGGACGAACCCTACCTGCTGGAAATCGTCAACATCAGCAAAGGCTTTCCCGGCGTCGTGGCCCTGGCCGACGTGCAACTGCGGGTGCGCCCCGGCACCGTGCTGGCGCTGATGGGTGAGAACGGTGCGGGCAAGTCGACGCTGATGAAAATCATCGCCGGCATCTACCAGCCCGACGCCGGCGAAATCCGCCTGCGTGGCAAGCCGATCGTGTTTGAAACACCGCTGGCGGCGCAGAAGGCCGGGATCGCGATGATCCACCAGGAACTCAACCTGATGCCGCACATGAGCATCGCCGAAAATATCTGGATCGGCCGCGAGCAGCTCAACAGCCTGCACATGGTCAACCACCGCGAAATGCACCGCTGCACCGCCGAGCTGCTGGCGCGCTTGCGCATCAACCTGGACCCGGAGGAACACGTGGGCAACCTGAGCATCGCCGAGCGGCAGATGGTCGAGATTGCCAAAGCGGTGTCCTACGATTCCGACATCCTGATCATGGATGAACCGACTTCGGCCATCACCGAGAAGGAAGTGGCCCACCTGTTTTCGATCATTGCCGACCTCAAGTCCCAGGGCAAAGGCATCGTCTACATCACGCATAAAATGAACGAAGTGTTTGCCATCGCCGATGAAGTCGCGGTGTTCCGTGACGGCCACTACATCGGCCTGCAACGTGCCGACAGCATGAACAGCGACAGCCTGATCTCGATGATGGTGGGGCGTGAGCTGAGCCAGCTGTTCCCGGTGCGCGAGACGCCGATTGGCGAGCTGCTGCTGTCGGTACGCGACCTGCGCCTGGACGGGGTGTTCAAGGACGTGTCCTTCGACCTGCATGCCGGCGAGATCCTCGGCATCGCCGGGCTGATGGGTTCCGGCCGCACCAACGTGGCGGAAACCATTTTTGGCATCACCCCAAGCGACGGTGGGCAAATCACCCTCGACGGCAAGCCGGTGCGCATCAGCGACCCGCACATGGCCATCGAGAAAGGCTTCGCGCTGCTGACCGAGGACCGCAAGCTCAGTGGCCTGTTCCCGTGCCTGTCGGTGCTGGAAAATATGGAAATGGCGGTGCTGCCACACTATTCGGGCAACGGGTTTATCCAGCAGAAAGCCCTGCGCGCGCTGTGCGAAGACATGTGCAAGAAATTGCGGGTGAAGACGCCTTCGCTGGAGCAGTGCATCGACACCTTGTCCGGCGGCAACCAGCAAAAGGCTTTGTTGGCGCGCTGGCTGATGACCAACCCACGGTTGCTGATTCTCGATGAGCCGACCCGTGGCATCGATGTCGGCGCCAAGGCCGAGATTTACCGCTTGATCTCTTTCCTCGCCAGCGAAGGCATGGCGGTGATCATGATTTCCTCGGAGCTGCCCGAAGTGCTGGGCATGAGCGATCGGGTGATGGTGATGCACGAGGGCGAACTGATGGGCACCCTGGACCGCGCGGATGCGACCCAGGAAAAAGTCATGCAGCTGGCCTCGGGCATGTCCGTGGTCCACTGAAGAATTGCACAGAATAAGAAGGTGATTGGCTATGAACGCAATAACAGACAACAAGCCTGCCACGGCCCCGGTCAAGAACCGCCGGCGACTGCCGACCGAGCTGAGCATCTTCCTGGTGCTGATCGGCATCGGCCTGGTGTTTGAGGTGTTCGGCTGGATCGTGCGCGACCAGAGCTTTTTGATGAACTCCCAGCGCCTGGTGCTGATGATCCTGCAAGTGTCGATCATTGGCCTGCTCGCCATCGGCGTGACCCAGGTGATCATCACCACGGGGATCGACTTGTCCTCGGGCTCGGTGCTGGCGCTGTCGGCGATGATCGCCGCCAGTTTGGCGCAGACCTCCGATTTTTCCCGGGCGGTGTTCCCGTCGTTGACTGACTTGCCGGTGTGGATTCCGGTGGCGATGGGCCTGGGTGTCGGGCTGCTGGCGGGGGCGATAAACGGCAGCATCATCGCCGTCACCGGTATCCCACCATTTATTGCGACCCTCGGCATGATGGTCTCGGCCCGTGGCCTGGCGCGTTACTACACCGAAGGCCAGCCGGTGAGCATGCTCTCGGATTCCTACACGGCCATCGGCCATGGCGCGATGCCGGTGATCATCTTTCTGGTGGTGGCGGTGATCTTCCATATCGCCCTGCGCTACACCAAGTACGGCAAGTACACCTACGCCATCGGCGGCAACATGCAGGCGGCGCGCACCTCGGGGATCAACGTCAAGCGCCATCTGATCATCGTCTACAGCATCGCCGGCTTGCTCGCAGGCCTGGCCGGTGTGGTGGCCTCGGCCCGCGCTGCGACCGGCCAGGCCGGCATGGGCATGTCCTATGAGCTGGACGCGATTGCCGCAGCGGTCATCGGCGGCACCAGCCTGGCAGGCGGGGTAGGGCGCATCACCGGCACCGTGATCGGCGCGCTGATCCTCGGCGTGATGGCCAGCGGGTTTACCTTTGTGGGGGTGGATGCGTATATCCAGGACATCATCAAGGGCTTGATCATCGTGGTAGCGGTGGTGATCGACCAATACCGCAACAAGCGCAAACTAAAGCGCTGAGTGAACTTGAAGCGGGTGAAGAGCTAAATGTGGGAGGGGGCTTGCCCCCTCCCACATTTGAAAATCACCAGGCAGTTCGAACCGTTTGTCTTCTATATAGCTCCACAAACTTGAATTTCTTGCTATAAACGCACTCCGATGACCGTTCGCCAAGCCCGTCCTGGTGCCTTTTGGGGTTATATCGGAAAAAATGCCTGTCATTTCAGTTGCTGCGCCCTCAAGTCGGCCTTAGACTGCCGCCCCTCGTAAATTGAGTGCCGGGTGGCGCTTGGAATGGACGGCGCCTTTCCGAGACCTGCAGAGGTCGGCCGGAACGCTCCCTTATTCGCCTTAATGCACGTATTTTTTATAGAGAAATCAATGACAAAGGAAAAGTTGCTGGCCATGCCGGCGGATGACTACATGAATGCCGAACAGCACGCTTTTTTCGAGCAGTTGCTGCAAGACATGAAAGTGGAACACCACGAGCGCATTGAGCAGAACCGTATCGCCATTGAAAGCCTGGACACCCCGGCCGACCCGGCCGACGCCGCTTCCGTTGAAGAAGAGCGTACCTGGCTGGTCAACGCCATCGACCGCGACCAGCGCATGCTGCCGCAGCTTGAGCGTGCCCTGGAACGCATCAAGGAAGATTCCTTTGGCTGGTGTGATGACAGCGGCGAGCCTATCGGCCTCAAGCGCCTGCTGATCAGCCCGACCACCAAGTACTGCATCGAAGCGCAAGAGCGCCACGAGCAGATCGACAAGCACCAGCGCCAAGCCTGATGCGCTGAAGCTGGGGCGCGCGCATTTGCGCCCCGGAGCAACACCGGTTACGCCCGCTCTATTGATTTGCTGCAAGCCACCCCACTAAAGGCCCATGGATAATGGCCCGATAGTGGCGTTTAATGCAGCGACAATAATGACAAGCAGCGGGGTAACGAAGATGGCTGGAGACGGATCTCTGATGGGCGCAGCAGTACCGCCGCAAACGGTGGTACGCGGGCTGCCCGGCTGGCTGACGCCGCTGCTGCAGAGCACCGCCCTGGTGCTGATCCTGCTGGGCCTGGGGTTTGCCGGCCTGCCGCTCTACCTCTGCCTGCCACTGTCCTTGCTGGTGATCTGGCTGCCCACGCTTAAACACCGCTCTGCGCGCACGGCCCCGCCCGAAGCTATCGATGCGATTGGCGAGCTGACTCGCGATCTGTCCTATACCACCAGCCACAATGCGCTCTCCGCTGCCGGCGTGGCCTTCTCGGTCAAGCAACTGGCGGCGCGCCTGCAGTCGCAATTGGGTGCGGCCAAGCAGATTGTCAGCAGCGCCGAAGTGATGATCAGCACGGAAAAGGTCACTTCTCAACTGAGTCGTCAAGCCCTTGAGGCCGCCAGCCAGGCCCACCGGCGCAGTACCGAAGGCCGTGAGGTGCTGGCCCAGTCGATTACCCGCATGCACCAGCTCAGCCAACGTGCGAATGCCAGCCGTGAGCTGATCGAAGCCTTGAGCCAGCGCAGCGAGGAAATCCAGCGGGTGACCCTGGTGATCCAGTCCATCGCCAGCCAGACCAACCTGCTGGCGCTTAACGCCGCCATTGAAGCGGCGCGTGCCGGTGAACATGGGCGCGGTTTTGCCGTGGTGGCCGATGAAGTGCGTGGGTTGGCAGGCCGTACCGCCACGGCCACCGATGAAGTCGGGGTGATGGTCGCCGATATCCAGCAGCGCACCGCCCAGGTAGTGGAGCAGATTCGCCAACTGTCGGCAGACCTGCACACCGGTGTCGAACAGGTGGAGCACGCCGGCGAGCAACTGCACAGCATCGCCAGCCTGGCCGCGGATGTGGAAGGCCAGGTCAGCGAAATCGCCCAGGGCACCGACACCAACCGCACCCAACTCGACAGCCTGTTCCATGCCGTGGAGCAAATGCGCAGCGACCTGGCCGTGAGCGACCAGCAAACCCGTCAATTGGCCGATGCTGCCGTGCAGATGGAAGGGCAAGCCGAAACCATCAGCGAGCGCCTGGCGGAAGTCGGGCTGGATGACTATCACCAGCGCATCTACGACCTCGCGCGCGAAGGCGCGAGCCGCATCGCCGAGCAGTTCGAGGCCGATGTGCAGCACAATCGCATCAGCCTGGATGACCTGTTCGACCGCAGCTACACGCTGATCCCCAACACCCGCCCAAGCAAATACCACAGCCGGTTCGACGGCTACACCGACCAGGTCTTGCCGGCGATCCAGGAAGCATTGCTGCCGCGCCACGAAGGGCTGGTGTTTGCCATTGCCTGCACGCCACAAGGTTATGTGCCTACGCACAACAAGGCGTTTTCCCAGACGCTGACCGGCGATGCGCAGGTGGATGCGGTGCAGAACCGCACCAAACGCAAATTCGAAGACCGCACCGGCATTCGCTGTGGCAGCCATCAACAGGCCGTATTGCTACAGACTTACACGCGCGACACCGGCGAGCTGATGCATGACCTGTCGGTGCCGATCATGCTCAGGGGCCGGCATTGGGGCGGGTTGCGCCTGGGCTATAAACCCGAGGCGGCCAAGGGCGGGCCCTAGAGGTCAGTGCGGTTGGTGCAGGCGCTGGTTGAGCTCATCCACCGCCATCGCCCAGTCGGCGTCTTCGCGCAGTTCTTCCTTGAGAAACTGCGCCTGCTGCGGTGACCAGAATGGCGCGTCGATGAGCTTCACGTCCTCGGGCAAAGGATGCGCGACGATAAACGCATCGATGGCCTCCGGGGATGAATCCAGGCCCAGTTGTTCGAACAGGGTTTCGAGGGTAGGGATTGGCGCGTCCATATCGTTCTCCATGCAAGGGTGGGGGGCGTTATGCATGGGAGGCTTGTGACGCTGCATAGTTCTGTTGGAAGTCTTCAGGCGTTCAGTGCGCCTGAGTCCACGGCGCTTTTCAGGGCCTGGGCGGCCTCTTTTCCGGCGATGGAAGCGGCTTCGACAGTCTTGAACCAGCGATCTTTTTCCACTTGGTGCGTGGTGATGGTGTTCAGCGGAGGCTTGGCCCGCATCACGATGACTGCCTGGAACTCGCCCTCTACCTCTCTTGCGTCGCCATGGATGAAAAATTCGCCGATATCAAATTCCGTCACGTATAGCCTTCCCTTGGAGATAACTGCACTGGTAGAAACCTGGGCCGAAGGCACAAACTTCAGTGGACGGGCCAGTATGGCAGTTGTTGCGGGTCGGCGGCGCAGTAAAGTCATCGGGGTGACGAAACGATGCCGCCGTGAGGTTCATGCAGGATGGTTTCGAGTTTTTTCGCCAGTTCGCAGGCCTGGATATGGTCACTGCGAAAGCCTTTGATTCGCCCGCTGGTCACTTCACGGATATGGAAAAAGTTTCTGCCGGCGGGTACGACTTGGTAAAGAACCGCATACGGGCACCCATCATGGCCTTGCAAGGGGTAGTATTGAGCCTCGTGCTGACTTGATGAGCGAGTACGCGAAGACATAGCGTTAGAGTGCGGACGTTGCATGGCCTGCTCCTTTCGATCTATCCAGTTGACCCATCTGTAGTGTTTTGAGTAGTTTTGACCTGTGCAGCTGTTTTAGTATTGTCGTCGGCAGCCGACGCCTGGTTCCATGCCCAGGTATGTGTTTTTGTGTTGATGTCGGAAAACTGCGTTTTTAATAGGGTTATTCTCTGAAGTTGGTCGGGCCGTATTCTCGGGCCGTTGAACCTGTGATCTCCTGTGATGCCTGATGACCTTGCACAAGGTCCATCGCGCACGCCTGTACTAGTCTTACGGCGCTGCAACGGGATTTTCTTCAGTTTTTTTTCAGTGAATGTGTGGTGTGCTCGTGCCGTGATGGCCGGTTTTTTCGTGCTGCCCGCTCTGGCGGACAGTGCTCTTTTCGATGTGGGGGCGTTTCCTTGGCAGTCAGTAATCTGGATATGCACGCGTTATTCGTGCTGGGTGATTTGCGCGCAAAGTTGGTCAAACAGTTTCAATCTCGTTTTGTTTACGTAACAGAGCAGACGCCCGAAGGCATCTATATCGCGGAAATCGATACAGAGGCGGCGTTGGTGGTCGATGACAAACAACGTCTTGAACTCAAAGTGGGTGATCACTTTCGCGCAGCGGTATTGCCCAGTCGCGAAGGCGGCAAGTTTGAATTGAAGTTCCGTGACATCAAGTTGACGGTCTATGGCCTGGGCGACTACGCCTTTGTTTCTTCGACCGAGGGCCAGGGCATCGTGTTCAAGGAAGGCCACAGCGTGATGCTGGTGTTTGCCGCCAATGAGCAACTGCAGGAAGGCCTGACCAAGACCCTCAAGGCCGTGACTGGCAAGGCCGCCAAGTGGCGCAAGGGTGAGCTGGTGACCTTCAAGGCCAGTGAGTGATTGATAAACACCGCGTATAGGCTTATCTCCCGGAACCTCTACTACAGTTGAGTTGACTTAACTATTCAGAGGCTTCGCGCATTGGCAGCAAAGCCGTCCGCTATTGGCTGCGAGATCGCGAGGTGCGAAGGCATGAAAGGATTGAGAACGCTGTTGGCTGCGGCCCTGGCAACCCTTGGGCTGTCGGTGATGACGTTGCCGGCTTCGGCCGCCGAGGCGCCGATACATTTCGCCGACCTGAACTGGGAAAGCGGCAGCCTGATCACCGAAGTGCTGCGGGTGATTGTCGAGAAGGGCTACGACTTGCCCACCGACACCTTGCCCGGCACCACCATCACCCTGGAAACCGCCCTGGCCAAGAACGACATCCAGGTGATCGGCGAAGAGTGGGCCGGCCGCAGCCCGGTGTGGGTCAAGGCCGAGGCCGAAGGCAAAGTGGTGGGCCTGGGCGATACGGTCAAGGGCGCCACCGAAGGCTGGTGGGTGCCGGAATACGTGGTCAAGGGCGACCCGGCCAAAGGCATCAAGCCGCTCGCCCCGGAACTCAAGAGCGTACAGGACCTGGCGCGTTACAAAGATGTGTTCAAGGACCCCGAATCCCCAGGCAAGGGTCGCTTCCTCAACAGCCCTATCGGCTGGACCTCGGAAGTGGTCAACAAGCAGAAGCTCAAGGCCTATGGCCTGGACGACAGCTACGTGAATTTCCGCAGCGGCTCCGGGGCGGCACTGGATGCCGAGATTGCCTCTTCCATCCGTCGCGGCAAGCCGGTGTTGTTCTACTACTGGTCGCCGACCCCGTTGATGGGCCGCTACAAGTTGATCCAGCTGGAAGAGCCGCCGTTTGATGCGCAGGCGTGGAAGACGCTGACCGATGCGGACAACCCGAATCCCAAACCCACGCGTTCCCTGGCCTCCAAGTTGAGTATCGGGGTGTCCACGCCGTTTCAGAAGGCTCACCCGCAGATTGCCGAATTTTTCGAAAAGGTCGAGTTTCCGATTGAGCCTTTGAACAAAGCCTTGGCGACGATGAGCGAGAACCACAGCGCGCCACGGGATGTGGCGCAAGCGTTCCTCAAGGAACATCCGGAAGTGTGGAAAGCCTGGTTGACCGAGGAAGTGGCGCAAAAGGTTGAGGCGAGCCTGAAGTAGCCGCTCCATCCAGCCTTAGAACCGGGTTTGTATAGCCAGCTCGAAGGTTCTTGGAGAACCCAGGTAATACGCTGGCGACACATGCGCAAACTCGGCATACACCTCATTCGTCAGGTTGCGAACCCGGCCGGTCACCGAGGTGTGCGCGTCCACCTTATAGCGCACGAAGGTTCCGAACAGCGTGTAGGCCGGTACCGTCTGGGTATTGGCGTTGTCCGCATACACCTGCGCCACATACCGCACATCCACGCCTCCTTGCCAGTCCTCGGCAAAGTCATAGGTCAGCCACAGGTTGCCGACGCGTTTGGGGACGTTGGTCGGCGTATTGCCCTTGCGCGACACCACGGCGCCGCTGGCGGTCTTCTCGTTGAACTCGTCGTACTCGGCATCCACCCAGGCAACGTTGCCTTCTGCCAATAGCCTTGGCGTGATTCGCAACGAGCTGGCCAGCTCGATACCCTTGGAAGACTGAGCGCCCACCGCAATGCTGCTGGTGGGATCCAGCGGGTCGGTGACGGCAAAGTCCTTGCGCTCGATTTTGTAGGCGGCCACGGTGGCAGAGCCTCGGCCATCGAGGTAATCGAACTTGCTGCCGACTTCCCATTGCTTGCCGGTCGACACATCGAAGACTTGGGTGGTGGTACTCGGTTGTTCGGCGGCGGTGCTGTATTGCACATACACATTGGCCGAGGGGACGAACTGGTACGTCAGGCCCACGCGGCCGGTCAGCGGTTCCCAACTGCGCTTGAAGTGCCGTGGGTTGGTGGCGGTGACCACGCGGTGGTTGGTCACATCCAGATCGATGGCGTCGTAGCGCAGCCCGGTCAGCAGCGAGAGTTTATCGGTGAGGCCCAGGCGGTTCTCCACGAACAAGGCTTTGGTGGTGACCTCGCTGGTCTTGTCCTTGCCAAAGTTTTCCCGGGTGCGCGGGATGTCGTAGAAGTGGCCGGGGTCGAAGTTGTTCGGGTCCACCGTGCTGTTGCCCGCTACATTCAGTGGCGTGTTGGTGGTGCTGTTGACCTTGTATTCGAAACCGCCGGACCAGGTGGTCGATAAGCCAAAGAGGCTGGCGTCGTGGCGCAGCTCGAACTGGTTGCCATTCTGTTCGCCCTGATGCCGCACCTGGTACGCGGTGGAGCGGTTCACTGCGCTGTTGTCGGCGTTGTACTGGTAGGTTTCCAGGTTACGGTAATCGCGCTGGCTGTCGAGGTGGTAGAGGGTGTTTTTCAGTGTGGTGCTGTCGTTGAGGCGATAGTCGATGATCGAGCGCGCCCAGATCGTACGTTGCTCGTAGCGGCCATCGGCGACGTTGTAATTGTTGAAACGGTTGTGCTTGTCGATCTTCAGCTCGCCGGCCTTGGGGTTGAGCACCGGCGTGCCCCAGTAGGGGCTGTCTTCATGCTCATCCTGATATTCCAGCGCCAGGGTATGGGACAGGTTGGGGGTGAGGTCGCTGAGCAGCGAAAACGCCAGGCTCCAGGCGTCGCGTTGATCGCGGTCGATATAGCTGTGGTTGGTATTGCGGCTCACATCCAGGCGCGCGTAATGCTGCACGTCGGCGCCGGGTTCGGTCAGCGCGTGGTTGACGCCGAAGGCCATGCCGGCCGTGTCATAGCTGCCATAGGTGAGCTGGCCCTCGGCGGCCTGTTCTTCACGGGTGGCCAGTTTGGTCACGTAGTTGAGCGAGCCGCCGACGGAACCGGCGCCGTTGATCAGCGAGGAGGGGCCGCCCACCAGTTCCACCCGGTCATAAATCCAGGCGTCCACCGGACGGGCCAACCCCGTGGCGACATTGATCCCGTTGAACATCTGGGTGATCTGGCTGCTGGTAAACCCGCGATACGACACAAACCCACCAAAACCCGGCGGCGCGCTGGCGTTGACGCCGGGCAAGGTGTTGGCCGCATCGCGGAAGGTCTTGGCGCCATGGCGCTCGATATCGCTGCGATTGGCGATCGCCACTGACGCCGGCGTTTCCCGCACGCTCAATCCCAACCGCGATGCCACACCACTGGATTGGTCCAGGGCCAGGCCGGGCTCGGCGGTTTGTTCGCCATCAATGGTGGTGGGGGCCAGCTCGATGGCCCAGGCGCAGACAGGCAGGCAGCCGAACAGGCCCGCCAACAGGGGTAAATGTTTCATGGTTGAATCCTGAAAAACTTGGCTTGAAAACAACGCACGGCCGCCGTACTTCCTCGTGGAAACGGTGGTCGGTGCAGATCAGAAAGCGAAGGGATCAGGCGAGCGTGGGCGGGGCGCGTGGATGGGCCGTGGGCCAGGTAGAGCGGGCAGGGATGTTAGTAGCGGCGACGACAGCCGGCGGCGGCGCGTGGGGTTGCGGCAGTACCGCCACGTTCAGGCTGGAATTGAGCGCCGGGCCCATGCCGCCGGTGGAACACAGCGGGCAACCGAAGGCCTTTGCCAGCGTGGGCAGGTTCTCGTCGGTGGAGTTGGACGGCGTGGGCGCCTGGGTGCGCGGGTCCACGGTACAGAACTGCCCGCCGATGCCATTGAGCTGCATCCCCACCATCTGCCCATGACCAATGCTGCAGGCGAACACATTGAACAGGACGCAGCAATACAGCATCCAGGCAATGAGCGAGCGGTCGGCACGGGCGATTTTCATGGGGCGGCACTTTACCATCAGCCGCCGACGAAATGCCTGCAAAAAATCCCAGGGCGACTATCCTGTTTCGCACCTTTTCAGGGAGAACCAGCCATGAGCTTTGTCATCGCACGATGGATCGTCGGGGTTTTTACCTGCATCAGCATGGTGCACCTGTACTGGGCCGCCGGCGGCAAATTCGGCAGCCTCGCCGCCATCCCCCAACTCCCCGGCGAATTCGCCCGTGGCCCACGGCCGGCGTTCAAAC
The DNA here is from genome assembly GCF_979253585.1 of Pseudomonas sp. AC463. NCBI lineage: Bacteria > Pseudomonadati > Pseudomonadota > Gammaproteobacteria > Pseudomonadales > Pseudomonadaceae > Pseudomonas > Pseudomonas sp. AC463. The sequence goes on from NZ_CEEDDZ010000008.1 coordinate 43,564, forward strand.
CCTCGGCGCTGGGGACTTTTTTGGTGGCTATGGGCCTGGTGGCGATTGCACTGCTGGTCTGCCTGCGCGCGGGGTTGTACTTTTCGGCGGTGTCCCATGGCGCGTTGCAATGGGGGATCAGCGCGATTGCGCTGGTGATGTTTGCCCGGGCGATTGGGGATTCGGAGTTGGTGGGGTTTTTCAAGAAGGTCGGTGGGTCGCGGTTTGCGCGGTTGGATACGTGGTTTTATTCGCCGTTGTGTTTGGTGTTGGGGGTGGGGTTGTTGGTGGTGGCGTGGGGGTGATTTTCGCTTTGTTCACCTAAGCCCAGGTTACGCAGTCATGGTCGTCCATGTAGATCAAAAACGAAAAATTTGTGTCCGTCACCCAGAATGGATACCCGGTTGTTTCAAATAAAATACGTTCAAGTTGCCGTGAACTTTCGATCTCCCAAGCTCTATAGGCCGTATCGAAAACCATAAAAATCAAACGATCTTGATGGATTCGTTGTGATACCTCTTTCCAAAATCCTGGATTGTGTTCGGTGCGTTTAGCTATCAATTCAGTTGGGTTGAGAAGGCTGCATCCAGCGCGGCAAAATTTCTGGCACAGGGATGCAGTTAGCGCCTTTAGCGCATCTGTGTTGAGCTTTTTATTTTCGATACATAAGCTTTCTAAAACCTCATCAATTTCTGTTTCTAAATAGCTCATTGATTAACTCCTATCTTGGAGCGGCTTACAGGGAGTAGCTCCAGTAAAAGATGGCCCCGTTTAGCCCCGCCTGTGCCACGTTTTCCCGCGGTCTGGTAGCCGATATGAGGCGAGCTTGGGCCGTCGGTGCTCGGAACAAGTAAAGGGTCGTCTATATTTACCTCTGCGCCTTTATTGGGTCCATTTAGAACACGCCACTCTGTTGGGAAAGATTTTCCATATTGGTCCTTTCCCCATTTAGTAACCTTGAATTCCTCTTTGGATACGCCTGTTTTACCGAAAGCTTCTTTCAATCCTATATGCATCTGTTCGTAGGCATTACCTGTTTCGTTACGCTTATCTATGTCTACATCAGGGTTGAATTTCCAGGTTCCGCCGGCTACGGATTGCGGACAGTCATACGGAGCACATGCTAGGCCCAGCGGATCAACCCATCCCGTAGGGTTAGGCACGTACTGGTACGCGTTAATCCCACCCGCCAGCTTCACCGGGTCTGGCGTCAGGTAGCGGCCAATATCTGGATTGTAGTAGCGATGGCGGTTGTAGTGCAGCCCGCTTTCCGGGTCGAAGTATTGGCCTTGGAATCGCAGCGGGTTGTCGATTTTTCCTACGTCGAGGCGGGCTATTTTGCCGTAGGCGCGGTAATGGGCGGACCAGACGATTTCGCCGTCGGGCGTTGTCAGTTCCTGGGGCGTGCCGAGGTGGTCGAGTTGGTAGTGGTAGGGTTTGGTTTCCTTTGGGCCGTAGCCTTCGAGTAGGGCCAGTGGGCGGAAGCTGTCGGGTTCGTAGAGATAGCTGCGGTGGCGATCGGCGTGGTGTTCGGCAATCAGCTTGTCGCCTTGCCAGAAAAATTCGGTGGTGATGCCATCCACGGTTTTGCTGATGCGTCGACCAAACGGGTCGTAGCGGTAGCTTGCGGTTTGGCCGTTGGGTTGGGTGAGGCTGATGAGGCGGTGTTGGCTGTCGTAGCGGTATTCGGTGACCAGCGCGTGGCCGCGGCCGCGGTGTTCGCGGATGAGGTTGCCGTAGGCGTCGTAGTCGTAGTGGCGGTCGCCCTGGATGGTGAGGCGGTTGCCGGCGACGATGTCGGGGCCGGGGCGGTCTTGCATCAGCAGGTTGCCGGCGGGGTCGTGGGCGAAGCGTTCCTGGACGTCCTGGGAGTGGTCGGCGCGGGTGAGGCGCGCGAGGGGGTCGTAGTGGTAGTGGTGTTCGCCTTTGCGGGTGTCGAGCAGGCGGGTGAGGTTGCCGGATGTGTCGTAGTCGTATTGGCGTTGGTAGAGGGTGTCTGCTTGCTGGGTGATGGCGTGCGCGTGCAGGCGTTGCTGGTCGTCGTAGTGGTAGTGGCTGAGGAGTTGGCCTTGTTGGCGTTGGTGTTCCTGGCCGGATTTGAACAGGTGGGAGGTGAGTGTTTCGCCGTTCAACTCGACGGTGGACAGGTGGCCACCCTTGCCGTGATTGAACACCAGACGGTTATTGTCGGGCAGGCGCAGGTGTTGCAGTTGGCCGCAGGCGTCGTAGCCATAACGCAAGGTGCCCCAGCCTTGGTGCTCGGCGGTGAGGCGGTTTTGGCTGTCGTACTCGTAGGCTAGGGCCCAATGGTTGTCATCGACGCTGAGGAGATTGCCTTGGCGGTCGTAGGCATATTCAACAATGCTGTCGTCAGGAAGGGTTTTTCGTACGAGCCGCCCGGCGTGATCGCGCTCGTAGCGGGTAACCAGCTGACTGCCCTCGTCGCCGTATTCGGTTTTCTCCAGCAGGTTGCCATTCAGGTCGTAGGCGTAAGCCGTGCGCTGGCCGTCAAAGCCGGTTTCCTGCTGGATCAGCCCGTTGGGGTGGTAATCGAGTGTGTAGGTTTCACCGACTTCGTTTTCGATTTCGGTGAGCAGCAGCCGAACATTGTCGTAGCGGTACCTGACCTGGCTGCCATCGGCGTTGATGCGGCGGCTGATCAGGTGCAAGCCATCGGCATATTCGTAGCGGGTGACGTGCCCCAATTCATCGCGTTCGGCGGTGATCTTTCCGTACGGGTTGTAGCTGTATTCCCGCGTGGCACCGCCCGGTTGGGTGAGTTTCAACAGGCGGTCAGCGGCATCCCACTGATACTGTGTCAGGGCGCCAAACTCATCCTCGCGCGCAATCTGGCGGCCCAAGTCGTCATAGCGATAACGCTTGATCCCGCCATTGGGCAGCTGTTCTTCAACGAGCTGACCGCGCTCATTCCACACCCGCCGCAAGCAACTGTGATCCGGGTACCAAACCCCAATCAGCTGCCCATATTTGTCGTAGGTGTAATCGGTAACATGGCCATCGGGATCGGTCTTGCGGATGACGTCGCCCTGGTCATTACGCTCGTATTTCCAGACCGCCTCACCACGGCGTACAACCCGTACGAAACCATTGTCATGCTCGTAGGAAGTCGGCTCGTCATCCCCAGGAAACAGCGCCACCAAGCGTCCGGCGTCGTCGTATTGATAGGCCGTCACCGCACCCAGCGGGTCCTGCTCGACGGTTAACCGGCCCTTGGCGTCATAGGATTTAAAGTGCTCGGCACCATCCGGGTCGATGCGCTGCACCAGCCGTGCGCGGTCATCGTGGACATACACTTCCTGGCTGCCATCGGCGTTGTGCACGGTGACGCGGCCGTTGTCGTCCCAGGCGTAACGCGTGTCCATCTGCGAGAAGCTGGCCCAATGCCGGACACAGCGTGCAGCTTTGCCGGCGCGTTCCCATTCCCAAAAGAAACTCGCGCCACCGGCCAGCCCACGCTCCAGAATCACGTGCTGATCGTCGTACCGGTAAACTTCGGTTTCGCCTACGGCATTGGTCGCTGAAACCAGTCGGCCAAGGTCGTCATAGGCGTAGGAAACAATGCAAAACTCGGTGACCCACTCAAAGGGTTCACGGTCTTTGGCGCGCTGAATCTGGTAGTCCACCGCGACAATGTGGCCAGCCACATAGCGCAAAAACAGCGAGCGCCCGACACCGTTGTCCAACCGCTCAATGCGCCCGGAGTAGTCCCGGGAAATTCGTAGCCGGTTGTCATACGCATCGCTGACGGCACTCAGCGTACCGTCGAGGAAGTGGTAGAAACGTGCCCCTTGCGCCAGCACTAATTCATCGGGCGCAGCGCCCAAATAAATTGCCGCTTCAGCCAGGCTGTTAGTAATCGCCGGCCGAGAGACCGTAGGCAAAGGGAGCTCAGTGCGTCGGTTCTCATGATCCGTCCACACCACCGACTCACCAGATACAGCAAGCCGCTGCGCCAGGGCATGACTCCACCCAAACCCCAACCCACAATCCACCTCCACCGCACTGGTGCGATACACCCGCGTCCACTCAAACGGCAGCACCCCATCCAGCGTGCCATCAGTCAGCGTGAGCAATTCTTCGCCAGTGACCATCGAAACAGGGCAGCCATGGGTGGCCGTCTTGTCCGCAGAAGCCGCCGCATCCCCCTTCGGGTTTTTCGCCGATACGGGCACGTCATCAACGTGCTCTTTCTGCTTCAAAACCGCGTTCTGCCGCGCACGCCAGCGCATCTGCATCGTGCCTTGCTTCAGCCCGCCCACCACCCCGCGAACCGCCACCGCCTTGTAGCGATCCACCGCCTGCATAAACCGGGTCAGAATCGCGAACAGGCTCTCAACAAAGCCGATGGCCAGCGTAATGATCTGCTTGCCGTACTTGATCAAGCGCAAGCTCAGGTAGGCCACGCCCGCCGCCGGCAGCGCAATCGTCAGCACTACGGCGATCACCAGGTCGATCAGCAACGACACCACGAACCCGGCGGCGGCCTTGGCGATTTCGCTGGGTGGCAGTGCGTCGAGCCACAGCATCGCCGTGCGCATCATCAGGAACAGCGCTGCCTCGTCACTGGCCAGCAACATCGACTGTTCCATGACCTTGGGGGCGTCGGTGGCAATTTTTGCCAACCTGGCCGCCTCGGCGCCCAGCTGTTCGGCGTATTTCAACGGGTCTTCAAGAATCGCCTGCACCAGCTTGATGCTGTCCCACACATCACGGATCGCTGCCCAGCTGCCGGCCAGCACACCGCTGCCAATGGCGCTGGCGGTGGAAACTTCCCAGTGTGGCCTGAAGCCTTTCCACTGCTCCCGAAGCCATTGTTCAAGGTCTGACGTCAGCCCTGCGTAGGAGGCAAACAGTGCATCCACCTGTTGCGCCGAGACGCCGCCCTGCACCCGCACCTGATAGCGCTTGCCAGCGGCACAGGGGTGCGAACCCTTGCCGTGCTCATCCAGCATCACAACGGTCGAGCTGCCGTCATCCAGCCCGATCACCTCCACCGGGATGTCGCCAATCGGCACGTCGTAGGCCGACTCGAACTTGCTTTCGATCTTCAGCTCGCCGCCCAACGGGCACAGGGCGACGCTGCCGAGCACATCCGCATCGGTCATGCTGACGGTCTTGAGCGAATCCCCCACCCGCAACACCCGATCCATCCCCAGCAACGACGGCAAATCCGCTGCATGGCTGACCGAGTCCATCGCGCGGCCATACCAGCTATTCATCTGCTGGCGATACACCGCCAGGCTCTGATGGAAGCCATCCAGTTCATGTTCGATAAAGGCGATGTGGGTCATCCATGACGTCTCGGAAGGGGGCAAGGCGTCGGAGTCTGCCGCAGCCAAAAGCGGCTGGATGAACGGTTGAAAAAATCAGAAAGGGCTGACCTGCAAAGGGAAAAAGCCGTGAAAGATCACGTCAAAAAGCTACAAAAGAAAGCGACGCATCTGATTGCGACAAGGCCATGGAAAGATTCTCAAATAAAAATGCCTCGTATCCTTGCCCGATTTTCCGAGGTGGCCGTCATGGTTAATAGAACCTCTATTACGCAGGATTTCCCATGTCGCGCCTTGCTCGTCCCTTGCACCCACTGGCCCTGTCAGTGGCGATGGCTTTTGCCGCCGTGCCGTTGTTGACTGTCCAGCCCGCCGTCGCTGCCGAAAGCAGCAGTACGCTGCGCGGCTTTAAGATTCCGGCCGGCGACCTGAGCCAGGCGCTCAACAGCCTGGCGGAGCAGGCGGGCCTGGTGCTGGCATTCGACGCAAGCCTCACGCGCGGCAAACACAGCAATGGCCTGAGCGGGCAATACGCCACCGACGTGGCGCTGACCCAGTTGCTCGCCGGCAGCGGCCTGCAAGCGTTAAAACTCTCGGCGGACCGCTACCGCCTCGAAGCCATCCCCGATAACGGCGGCGCCATGGAGTTGCAGGCCACCACCATCAGCGGCGCCTACCAGAGCGAAAGCCCGACCGGGCCCGTGTCCGGCTACGTGGCCACCCGCAGCCTGTCGGGCACCAAGACCGACACCGCGGTGATCGAGACGCCGCAGTCGATCTCCATCGTCACCAAAGACCAGATGCGCGCGCAGAACGCCGAAAGCCTCAACCAGATCCTGCGCTACAGCGCTGCCGTGGTCCCGGAGACCCGGGGCGCCACCGCCTCGCGCCTGGACCAGTTGACCATTCGTGGCTTCGCCCCGGCCACCTACCTCGACGGCTTGCGCATGCCCTCGAGCCGTGACGCCTTGCCGCAAAAGGATGCGTTCGACCTGGAGCGCGTCGAAGTGCTGCGCGGCCCGGCCTCGGTGTTGTACGGGCAGGGCACGCCGAGCGGGGTGATCAACATGGTCACCAAGCGCCCGCTGGACACGCCGTTTCATGAAGTGGGCGTTGAATACGGCACGTTCAACAAGAAGCGCACCACCTTTGACTTGAGTGGCCCGATCGACGATCAAGGCGTTTATTCCTACCGCGTCGCCGGCCTTTTCGATGATGCCGACGGCCAGGTCGAACACACCGAAACCCGTCGCCAGTCGTTGTCGAGTGCCTTCACCTGGCGCCCGGACGAAGACACGTCGTTGACCTTGCTCGGGCATTTCCAGAAGGACCCCAAGGGCGCGTCCTACGGCTCGGTGCCCGCCTGGGGCTCGGTGTTGCACAGCCCGACCGGGCGCAAGATCGACGTGGATTTCTATGACGGCGAAAAGAACTTCGAGAAAAGCGACCGCGAGTACTACTCCCTCGGCTACGCCTTCGAGCATCACTTCAACGATGTGTGGACGGTGCGCCAGAACGCCCGATACCTGCGCGCTGAAGGCATCTACCGCAGCCTCTACAACAGCAACTTGCAGGCGGATTACCGCACGTCCAACCGTTCGACCATCGCCACCGATGTCGACATGGACGCCTACACCCTCGATAACCAGGTGCAGGCCAAATTCGATACCGGCCCGTTGCAGCACACCTTGTTGATGGGGCTTGATTACCAGAACACCAGCACCGATACCAAGCAAGGTTACGGTGCGGGGCCGACGCTGGATATTTTCGATCCGGTCTACGGGGCTCCCGTGGCTACGCCGGCGTTCATTACCGACGCCACCTCGCGCAGCGAGCAAACCGGCGTTTACCTGCAAGAGCAAATGAAATGGGACAAATGGGTGCTGTTGCTGGGCGGCCGATATGACTGGGCCAGCACCGACAGCACCACCAAAACCATCAAAACCGGGGCCAAGAGCAAGTCGTCCCTGGACAGCAAGGCGTTTACCGGTCGCATAGGCCTGGTGTACCTGTTCGATAATGGCCTGGCGCCGTATGCCAGTTATTCGGAGTCGTTCAACCCGCAGTCGGGCACCGGTTTTGGCGGTTCGGTGTTTAAACCCACCGAAGGCAAGCAGTATGAAATCGGTATCAAATACCAGCCGCCGGGCAGCAACAGCTTTATTACCGCAGCGATCTTCGACCTGCGTCAGACCAACGTGCCGACCATGGATCCGGATCCAACCCACCTGTGCGGCAGCGGCCGTTGCAGCATTCAGGACGGCGAGCAGCAATCCCGTGGTTTTGAGCTGGAAGGCAAGGCCAGCCTCAACGACAACCTGGATATCACCGCGGCCTACGCTTACCTGGACAACCGCGTGAGCAAGTCCAACAGCACCGTGCGTTACGCGCCCATCACCGATGTCGGTGTAGGCGCGCCCGTGCCGGCCGAAGGCACCACCACTTACGGTGTGCCGCGCCACACGGCGTCGGCGTGGGCGGACTACACCTTCCATGACGGCAACCTCAAAGGTTTCGGCATGGGCGCCGGCGCGCGGTATGTGGGTTCGTCCTGGGGCGACACCGCCAACACCTTGAAGGTGCCGGGTTACACCCTGTTCGATGCGGCGGTGCACTACGACATCCCGAATATCGCGAACCTCAAGGACAACCTACGCCTGGCGCTCAACGCCACCAACCTGGCGAATAAAGAGTATGTCGCGTCGTGCTATTCCTACTCGTGGTGCTGGTATGGCTCACAGCGCACCGTGCAGGCGAGTGCGACCTACCAGTGGTAGCGCGGTCAATGTGGCAAGCTCGCTCGCCACAGGAACCGGCGACAACTCACCTTGGTAAGAAGGCAATTTAATGGCCCCCCTGTAACCAAATCCTCGCCAGAATCGCTTTTATTTCAGGTGGTTAGGTGAGGAAGCAAATGCGCACTGTTGGAATCATGCTGATCGCCTGTGCCCTGGCCGGCGGCGCGGCTGCCGTGCAGGCACGGGAGCTGCGCGACGGGGACAAGTACATGTGCAGCTGGGGCGCCGGCACCGCCGCCAGGGCCCAGGAGTTGAAGCTGTCGGGGGTGTCGCTGTACGCCGCGCGGCAAAAGATCCACACCATCAAGTTCAACAAATCGTGGATGCGCATGATGGCCATGGGCATCACCGAGCAAACCTATGACAGCCGTTCACGCCTGAAACCCGAGGCCATTCGCCAGAGCTTCTACCAGGATTGCCTGCGCTACAAAGTCGCGCGTAAATGATCGCTTAGCGAGTCAGCGGCGAGCTGGCGTCTTCCTGGAAATACACCCGCGCCGTCTCTATAAACCGTCGGTTGGCCTGGGACAGGTATTCACTGGCGCGCCAGCACAGGTTGAAGTGCATGAACTGCGCCGGTTCGAACGACACGCCCACCAGCCCCGGTTCCTGCTCCTGCACCGAGCGCAGCAGGGTGGAAGCCCCCATGCCGCTGCGGGTGGCGGCAATCACCAACGGCACGAAGTTGCTTTCCAGGGCGACGTTGAAACTCACGCGGGCGTTGCTGCAAAAGGCGTCCAGCAGGTGACGCTGTAAAAAGGTGTTGTCGAACACCAGCATCGCCTCGTCCTTCAACCGTTCTGCCGGGATCGAAAGCTCGCCCGCCAACGGGTGCCGATCACTCACGCACAACACCATCTCATCACTGCCCAGCAACACCGACTCCCAGCCCGCATCAACCCGGCGTGACTCCAGCAGCGCCACGTCAATCTGCCGGGTGCCCAGACGTTCGCTGATGTCATCGGCGCTGCCTTCCACCACATGCATGGCGATACCGGGGTAGCGCGCGCGGAACTGCATCAACAGCTCCGGAATATGGCGGATGCCATACATGGGCGGTACGCCAATACGGATTTCGCCGCTGTGCAATTGGGTCAGGTCCTGCAACTCGCTACGGGCACCGGCCAGGCCCTGCAGGCAGGCTTCGGCGCGGGCCAGGAACAGCTGGCCTTCGGCGGTCACGCTGATTTGCCGTGTCGCACGGTTGAACAATGCCACGCCCAACTCATCCTCCAGGCGGCTGACGGCCATGCTCAGCGCCGGTTGCGCCACGTGCAGGGCCTGCGCAGCCTTGGTAAAGCTGCCTTGGCGGGCGATCTCGACGCAGTACTCCAACGCTTTAAGGTTCATGCCTGCTCACATAACAAAGAATGATGATGTGCTTCACAAATGGATATTTTCTGTGATGAGGGCAAGTCTATAACCTTGCGCCATCCTTCTCCATGCCGGGTTAAACATGATGCTCAATCTTCGCCAGTACTGGCTTGTAACCCTGATGGTCGGCGCCCTTGGCGGCAGCCTTGTGAGTTGGGCCGGGTGGCCGTTGCCGTGGGTGATCGGTGCTTTGGTTGCGGTGTTGCTGACCCGCTGCGCTGGCGGCCTGGTGCCGGAAATTCCCTACGGTCGTCAAGCCGGGCAGGTGATAGTGGCGGTCGCCATTGGCTGCCACTTTACGTTGCCGGTGATGCAACAGGTGGCGGCTCATCTGGGGCTGATCATGCTGGCGGTCTCACTCACGCTGGTGTTGGCGCTGGGCGCGGTGCTGATCCTGCACCGCTGGGGCGTGCCACTGGGCACCGCATTCTTCGCCTTGATGCCGGCCAACTCTTCGGAGATGGTCCACCTCGGCCGCCAACGCCAGGCGGACGCCGGGTTTATCGCCGCCGCCCATAGCATCCGCCTGCTGTTGATCCTGCTGACGGTGCCCGCCGTCGTCACCTTCGGGGTGCCGCACGTGGCGGCGCAGCCGGCGTTGCCGGTGATCTGGCCGTGGCTGGTCTTTATCCTTGCAACGGGCTGGCTGGCCGCCTTGGGTTTCAAGCAGTGCAACCTGCCTAACCCCTGGACGTTCGGGCCGTTCCTGATCTGCGCAGTGGGTGTGGGTTGCAACAACCTGTCGATGAGCATGCCCGGTTGGCTGAGTGGCACTGGGCAGTTGCTGATTGGCTGCGCATTGGGTGTCGCGTTTGACCGTAGTTTCCTGCGGCGCGCGCCGGGTTTTCTGTCGAAGGTGCTGCTGTTGCTGGCCGGCTCGGTGATGGCCACGGCGCTGGCGGCCTGGGCGCTCGGTACTTGGCTGGAGATGCCGTGGCTGTCCCTGGCCCTGGGCATGATGCCCGGCAGCGCGCCGGAAATGAGCCTGACTGCCGAGGCCTTGGGCCTGGCGGTGACCCTGGTGACGGCGATGCAGGTGATCCGCATGTTGCTGATCCAGGCCGCCTGCCTGCCGCTGTATCGCCTGCTGACGCGCGCCCCGCAGGTGCAAGCACCTCCCAGTGCAAAATCTGCGTAAGCCTGTCCAACTTTGCCCCGGCGCCCCTCGCCATACTGGCGCCAGGCAAACCAAGAGGCACAGGCCATGACCGATTATGTATTCACTCCCGCGCCAACGCCGTCCCTGGCGGTACAGGGCAGCACCGCGAGCTTTCCCCTGCGCCGCGTCTTTTGCGTGGGCCGTAACTACAGCGAGCACGCCCGCGAGATGGGCCACGACCCGGATCGCGAGCCGCCGTTCTTCTTTATGAAACCGGCGGACGCGGTGGTCCCGGCCGAGGGGGTGATCGCCTACCCGCCGCTGACTGCCGACCTGCACCACGAAGTGGAATTGGTGGTGGCCATCGGCAAGGGCGGGGTGGATATCCGTGTTGAGGACGCGTTGTCCCACGTCTGGGGTTATGGCGTCGGCATCGACCTGACCCGTCGCGACCTACAGGCCGAGGCGAAAAAACTCTCACGCCCGTGGGACTGGGCCAAGGCCTTCGATCAGTCGGCGCCGACCACTGCCCTGCAACCGGTGAGCGCCATCGGGCACCCTGCAAGCGGCAAGATCTGGCTCAAGATCAATGGCGAACAACGCCAGGTCGGCGACCTGGCCGACCTGATCTGGAACGTCAGCGAAGTGATCAGCTACGCCTCCCGCTCCGTGGCGCTCAAGCCCGGCGACCTGATCTTCACCGGCACCCCCGCCGGCGTCGGTACGGTGCAACCGGGCGATGTACTCAGCGCCGGCATCGACGGCATTGGCGAGTTGAGTTTTACCCTCAGCCAGGGTTGAGGCTACAGTGGTGCCTTTCGACTCAGGCCCAGGCCACCCGAGAGAGCGTTATGCCAGGCACCCGCGTCACCACCTACGGCATGGAGCAACGCAGCGACCGCCCCGACTTCTATATCCGCGACAAGCGGGGCAGGGCGGCGCTGACCAGTCCCCATCGGCATGAATACTTCCAGATCCAGATCAACCTCGGCGGCGACACCGTCCAGCATATCGGTGGCGCCGTACGACCGTTTCCGCGCAACGCCCTGGCGTTTATCCTGCCCCATCGGTTGCATGTGATTCCCCATCCCGAGGATGGCGAGTTCATGCTGATCAACTTCAGCCAGGCGTTTTTCCTGCCGCAACTGAGCTGCGACCCCCTGGACCTGGAAGACATTCCCATCGGCCAGGCGCCGGAGTTGTCGCCGTTTCGCTTTCAGGAACAACTGGATTTCATCCTCGACGACGCGACGTTCGAGGAGGTCAAAACCTGGCTCACGCATATGCGTGAACTCGATGCCCATCGCACCTTTGGCGCCCGCGAGCGCCTCAAGGGTTACTTATTTCAGCTGATTGGCCTGGTGTGCGAGCACTACGCCGAACCGCTGCAGGCCTTCGCCGCCAACAACGCCACCCGGCGTGGGCGCAAGGATGCGTTGGCGCGGGTGCAGGCGCATATCCGCGAGCACCTGCATGAGCCGACCCTTAACCTCACCGACACGGCCGCCGCCGCCTTCCTGTCCCCTAACTACCTGACCCATCTGTTGCGCAAGGAAACCGGCAAACCCTTTTCCCAGTTGGTGCTCGACCGGCGCATGCAGCTGGCGCGCACGCTGTTGCTCAACGGCACGCAGATGATCGGTGCCATCGCGCACCGGTGCGGGTTTACCGATGAGGCGTATTTTTCCCGGTGTTTTCGCAAGGCCCATGGGCTGGCGCCGGGGCAGTTTCGGCGTCAGCAACACAACGGGCCTTTGTAGGATCGAGCTGTTGTGGGATTGCAACTATCAATAACCCTTTTTAATCAGTGGATATATAGGCGGTAGTTGCACCAAAAAGTGGCACATATAGGAGTTCTACCTTTAAAAATGTGTGGTTATTGAAGGACTTACAGCACTTTTAATCCGACGAAAGGATAAAAATACTGTTGTTACACGTTTTTACAGTGGGTATTATTGCCGGGCGTTCACCTCCCACGGTTTATGCATTTTTAAATCCCAAGTTTCCATCAGCTACTTGGGATTTTTTTTGCCCGCGATTTGACCTCGGTGTCACGCTTGATCCCCGGCAAACTCGGCGCGCATCCGCCCATTGCGTTTGGCCTGGTACAGCAACTTGTCCACGGATTCGACAAACCCCAGCATCGGGCTGTCGGGTGTGACGATTTGCGTGCCCACGCCCAGGCTCAAGGTCAGCAGGTTCGACACCGCCGAAAAGCCATGCTCGATCTGCTGCTGGCGCACCAGATGCAGGCAGCGTCGCGCCACTTGTTTGGCTGATGCTGCATCGGTTTCCGGCAACAGCCAGACAAACTCTTCACCGCCGATACGCGCAATGAAATCCCGTGGCCGGTTGGCCGCCTGCGACAACGTGCGGGCCACCTGGCGCAGGCATTCGTCGCCCTTGATGTGCCCGTAGTGGTCGTTGTACTGCTTGAAAAAATCGATATCGAGGATGATCAACGACAGCGGCAGCTGGCTGCGCTGGGCGCTGGCCCATTCGCGCTCCAGCACGGTGTCGAACATGCGCCGGTTGGCGATGCCGGTGAGGCCGTCCTGGTAGGAATATTCCTCAAGCTGCTTTTGCAGGCGCACCAGGTGTTCTTCGGTCTTCTTGCGTTCGCTGATATCGAACATAAAGCCGATCAGCGCCTCGACTTCGCCGTCCTTGCGCACCACGTGCACCACGTCGCGAATCCATACGTAGTCGCCGTTTACCGTCAACGCGCGGTAATCCGCCTCATGGTCCACGCCCGCGCGCGATTGCGACACGCAGAAATTCACCACGTACTCGCGGTCATCCGGGTGCATGCGCTCGACCCAGTCGTCCACCGTGACCCAGCTTTGCGGGGTCCAGCCCAGCAGCGCCTCGATTTGCGGGCCGATATAGCTGAAGGTCATGGTCTGCCAGTCGATGCGCCAAGGGATGGCCTTGGTCGATTCCAGCAGGGTTTTGTACACGTCACTGTCGGGCTGGCTCGGCGGTTCGATGCTCATGGGAATGCTCGGGAAAAGGGCGAATAGCCGAGAGCCTCTGGTGATCGGCGCGTGGAGTCAAGCGCCGGCCTGGGCAGCAGACGAGAGGTCGCGCGGTGGGTTTTCTGGCGTCAGCGAATCGGCGGTTTCGGGGCGAAATGAGGCGTGGTTGGCACTTTTGAGCAATAGCTCGATACCCTGCAAAAGCTCATCTACGCTGGGTGCATCACCACAACCGGGTGAGGCGCAGGGGAGGGTGCTGTTCATGATGTCCATCGTCGAATTCAACCGCATCATGGCCTCGGGCTTCCTGCCGCTCTCATGCGATTGCACCGTGAACGAGGACGGCTCGTTGCGCATCAGCGTGTTCGAGCCGGTGTCCGGTCGCGTCGATTTGCTGCTCACCCGCGTGTCGCCCGAGGGTTTGGACAGCATCCGTTCCATCTCAAACCTGATCGGCGAACTGCGCACCGAACTCAAGGCCGGGCGCCGTGGGTTTGCGGCGGTGGGTTAGCCGTTGACGCTGTGGGTGGGCGTGTCGAGCGCGCCGTAATAGCGCCAGCAGCAATGGCGGTGCTCCGGCAGGATCACGCAACCGCTGAGGCTGACGATCAGCAGCGCGGCAACCAGCATGGTAAGTCGACGGTACATGGTGTTTCCTCTTGGGTTTACCTGCGTTAATCCTTCAACGCGGCCACCGGCCTGAATCCGTCGCGATGCTTTCAAACATTTCATCAAGCCCCGCCATCCCCTGAGCAATACTGCCCTGGACGCCTGCTGGAAAAAATCTGCGCAGCCTGCGACGGGTTTTTTCTGCGCGCGCCGTTCAACCCATCAGCAACCGGCACTTTCGCTCGTTGCCTGAAGGAGTTGCCATGAAACGTCTGGCCACATTGCGTTTTGCCTTGCTTGCTCCGCTGGCCCTTGTTGCGTTGGTCAGCACCCCGACATTTGCCCAGACCGAAATCATCATCCAGCAGGCGCCGCCGCCGCAGCGTGTGGAGATGATCCCCGCCGAGCGCCCCGGCTACGCCTGGGACCGTGGGCACTGGCGCTGGGAAGGGCGTGGTTACGGCTGGGTCCCCGGCCACTGGCAGCCGCTGATGCGCAATGCGCGTTGGGAGCCCGGCCATTGGGAGGCCCATGGCCCGAACTGGTATTGGCGCGAAGGGCATTGGAACCGCTGAACCCTGACCCTTAGCCGAGAATTGCCCGATTGAAAGAGACTGATCCGGACGTTGAGCTGTTGGCACGTATCGGCAATAACGAACCTGCCGCCGTCAACGAAATGGTGACGCGCAAGCTCCCGCGGTTGCTGGCGCTTGCCGGTCGGCTATTGGGCGATGCCGACGAGGCCAGGGACGTGGCTCAGGAAAGTTTTCTGCGCATCTGGCGCCAGGCGGCCCACTGGCGCAGCGGCGAGGCGCGGTTCGACACCTGGTTGCACCGGGTCGTGCTCAACCTGTGCCATGACCGTTTGCGCCGGCGCAAGGCGCGCCCGTTGACGGACGAGGAGGCGGCCGAGCTGGTGGACAACTCGCCTTCCGCCGAAGACCAGTTGCACAGCCAGGACCGCAGTGATCGCGTGGCCGCCGCGTTGGCGGCCTTGCCCGAACGCCAGCGCGAAGCCATCGTGCTGCAGTACTACCAGGAGCTGTCGAATAGCGACGCCGCGGCCCTGATGAATATCAGCGTCGAGGCACTGGAGAGCCTGCTGTCGCGGGCCCGACGCCAGTTGCGCAGCCAACTTGCCGACACACCCGGGCTTGCCCGCCCAGGAAGGGGAAAACCATGACACCCGAACGCTTTGCTTACCTGGCCGACGCCTACGGGGCCGACCTGCAGCACTGGCCTGCTGCTGAACAGGTCGCCGCCCAGGCGTTGCTTGACAGCGGTAATGTGCAAGTGCGCGACGCCTTGCTCGAGGCGCGCTGGCTTGACGGCCAGTTGAACAGCCATCAGCCGACGCTGGCGGACGCGGCCTTGGTTCGCCAGGTGCGTCAATCCTTCCCACGTTCATTCTGGTCACGCTATGCCAGCTGGTTATCGCCCGCCGGCCTGGTGGGCGTGGGCATTGCCGGGGTGGTCACCGGGATGCTGGTGGCGTCCATGAGCGTGCCGCTGCCGATGCTGTCATCCGAAGTGCTGCCCAGCGTCTTCGACCAAGGCGACGCGCAAGTCATCTTTACCGTTAACGCCGAGGAAGCCGAGCAATGACTGCAAGAACCCTGAAACCGTGGTTGTTTGTTTCGGTACTGCTTAACGTGTTTTTGATCGGTGGGGTGGGTGGCGGCCTGTATCACTGGCGGACCAGTGCCGCGCCGGTTGAGGCGGTGGTCAACCAGCACGGCCTGCGCCAGGCCATGGTCAAGCTACCGCCCGAGCGTCGTAGAGAACTGCGCCAATTGCTGCGGCATAACCGGGCCGACAGCCAGCCGTTGGTCATGGCAGGCCGGGAGGCGCGTTTGGGGGTGATCAAGCAGCTGGAGGCGCCGACTCTGGACCGCGATGTATTGGTGGCTGAGCTGGCCAAGGCCCGTGAAGCGGATGCGGCACTGCGGGCGCTGGTGGACACGACATTGGCGCAGTTTGCCAGTGGCTTGCCCCAGGAGGAACGGCAGAAGCTGGTGGAGGCCTTGTATATGCGCGGGCAGGCCAGGGCGGTGGGAGGGAAGCCGCGGTCTTGAGACCGCCCCTCCCACATTTGGATCTCCACCGCTCGATCCACCATCGCTCTGGCCATATCCACCAGATGCAATACCGAAACCACCAGCGTCTGTGACGTTCCCTCCAGCCGATCGCCCGCCTCTTGCGCAGTAGCCGAAGCACAACGCAGCAGGCTGCTGGTATGAATCAAGGCACTTTCAAAACTGGTTTCAGGGTCAACGGTGAAAAAGCATCGGCTCATCCGTATCCGGTGTTGGGGCAGGGCACAGATAGTGATCAAGCGCTGCGCCTCGACTCGCTGCAAGAGCTTGGGTACCTTGTGCACGGCGGCGTACTGCCATTTGTGATCCGCAAGACCGTGCAACGGACCCGTCAAGGAGCGCTCGATGATTGACCCTCAGGTACTGCAACAACTGGCCCCGCAGGGCGTGCTGCGCGCCGCCATCAACTTCGGCAACCCGGTGCTCGCGCAACGCGGTGCAGCGGGCGAGGCCCAGGGTGTTTCCGTGGCGTTGGCCAAGGCACTGGCGGACGAGTTGGGTGTGGCGCTGGAACTGATCACCTTCGAGGCGGCAGGCAAGGTGTTTGCCGCGCTGGCCGAGGGTGTCTGGCGTGTGGCCTTCCTTGCGATAGAGCCGGTGCGTGAGCAGGAGATTGCTTTCAGCGCGCCGTACGTGGCGATCAAGGGCACCTACCTGGTGCCGGCGGATTCGCCATTGACCGAGGTGGCGCAACTGGACGCGCCGGGCAAGCGGATCGCCGTGGGCCAGGGCGCCGCCTACGACCTGTACCTGAGCCGCACCGTGCAGCATGCCGAGCTGGTGCGCGCGCCGACGTCGGCGGCGGCGGTCGACTGGTTTATCGAGCAGGGCCTGGACGCGGCGGCGGGGGTGCGGGACTTTCTGCAGAGCAAAGTCACCGGGCAATGGCGCCTGGTGGACGATGACTTCATGACAATCCGCCAGGCCATGGCGGTTCCGGTGGCACATGCAGCCGCTGCCACGTTCGTCAGATCCTTTGTCGAACGGCAGAAAGCCAATGGCTTGGTAAAACGCGGGTTGATCGAGAGTGGGCAGAGCGCGCAGCTACAGGCGCCGTAGAAAGGATTTGACGATGTGGCGGGTGGCGTCGGTGGTGTCCAGCTCGTCCACGGCCCCGTAAGCGTACCAACGGCAATCGACAATCTCGTTGCTGGGCCGTGCATCGGCGATATTCACCACGGAAGCCTCGAACACATGGTGCACCGTGTCGCGCGCCTTGAGCTCCTGCAAGTACAGCATGCCGTCCACGTTCAACCCGGTTTCTTCTTCCAGCTCGCGTTCGGCGGCGCCGACCGGGCGCTCGTTACGTTCGACCTTGCCGCCCGGCAATGCCCATTTTGACCTGGCCTTGCGCACGAAGAGGATATGCCCCTCGTGTTCGCAAATGACCGTTGCCCTTATTTTCATCGTCTGTGCCCCCGCAGCGGGATGAGTGTCATAAAAGTGTAATGCAATTGTCATGCTAAGTGGTTATGGCGCGCCGGGGTGGGTATGTGGATACTGCCCGCTGGATGAAAACGGACGAGGAGAACAGATGAGCACCGTACGCTGGGGCATGATCGGCTGTGGCAGTGTCACTGAATTGAAGAGTGGACCCGCTTTCTATAAAGCGCCAGGTTCGGCCCTGGTGGCCGTGATGGGGCGGCGCGAGGAAACGGTGCGCGATTATGCGGCGCGCCATGGCATTGCGCGTTTCTACACCGACGCCCAGGCGTTGATCGATGACCCCGAGGTGGACGCGGTGTACATCGCCACACCGCCTGCCAGCCACTTGGAATACAGCCTGATGGTGGCAGCGGCCGGCAAGCACTGCTGCGTCGAGAAGCCCATGTCACTGAATGCCGAGCAGAGCGCGCTGATGCAGCGCACCTTCGAGCGCGCCGGGCTGCACCTGTTTGTCTCCTATTACCGGCGCTCGCTGCCGCGCTTCCAGCAAGTGCGCGAGTGGCTGCAAGCCGGGCGCATCGGCACCTTGCGTCACCTTACCTGGACCCTGTGCAAGCCACCGGCGGCCGAGGATGCCAGCGCCGCCAACTGGCGCACCGACCCGGCCATCGCCGGCGGTGGCTACTTTGCCGACCTCGCCAGCCACGGTTTTGACCTGTTTCAGTACCTGGCGGGGGATATTGTCGAGGTATCAGGCTTTACCGCACGCCAGGCCGGGAAGTATGCGGCTGAAGACGCCGTAACAGCCTGCTGGACGTTCAGTTCGGGCGCGCTGGGCATGGGCTGCTGGAATTTTGTCGCGGACCGTCGTGAGGACCTGGTTGAACTGATCGGCAGCCACGGGCGTATCCAGTTCTCGGTGTTCGAAGACCAGCCGCTGCGCCTTGAAGGCGAGACTGACGAAGTGCTCGAAGTGCCGTGCCATGCACATATCCAGTGGCACCATGTGTTAGCCATGAACGCGCATATCCGCGGCGAGGCCGAGCATCCTTCGCTGGGGATCGAGGCCTTGAAGACCGATCGGATCCTCGACAAGGTGCTGCAACGTAACCCCAACCTGCCTGCGTAGTCTGTTCAAGGAAAATAGCCGGATGAAATACTGGATGGCGTTGTGGCTGGTGCTGGCCACCAGCGCAATGGCGGCCCCGCGTAGCCAAGGCACGCCGGGGGAATTTGATTTTTATGTGTTGTCGCTGTCGTGGTCGCCGACTTTTTGCCTGACGCACCCGGACAACCAACAGTGCTCGGGCAAGGGCTACGGCTTCGTGCTGCATGGCCTGTGGCCGCAATATGCGAAGGGCGGGTGGCCGGCGTCGTGTGCGCCGCAGTCGCGTTTGTCTGGCGACGAACTCGACAAAGGCGCGACGCTGTTCCCGACGCGTGCACTGCTCAAGCATGAATGGGCCAAGCACGGCACCTGCTCGGGGCTTGAGCCTATGGCGTATCTGGAAAAGACCGATGCCGCGTTGGGCGTGGTGGTCATCCCGCCGCAGTTGCAACCGCTCAACACACCGTCGTCGTTGCCGGCCCGTGAGATCGAGGCCTTGTTCCGCCAGAGCAACCCTCGCCTTGGCAATCATGGCCTGGCGGTGATCTGCAAAGGCCAGGTGCTGTCGGAGGTGCGTGTGTGCCTGACCAAGGACCTGGCCTTCGCCGGCTGCCCGCGCAGTGTGAAAAGCCAGTGCCGCGACGGCGACATTCGCATTCCGGCGCAGCGCTAAGGCAGCATCGCCACGCGATAGCGCTCGTCGAAATCCTCGGCCAACTGCGCCAGGGTGACCTGGCCCAGGCGCTCAACGGCACATTCCACGCCAGGCCTCGGTGCCTGGCGTGTTTGCCTGTGGTGATGCATCGCTGGCCGCCGGTTGCGTAGCGCTGGCGCTGGCGCTGATCAGCGGTTGAGGTACACCGGGGTTTCGGTGGACAGCGACGCCTTGACGGCGTGGGTCATGTCGGTGATCAGCACTTCTTCGCGGTCGTCGCTCAGGGCTTGCAGGGTGATGGCAACCACTTCTTCGGGCGTGCTTTTCGGCGCCTGCACTTCGGCAACCATGTCGGTGTCGATGTAGGCCGGGTGCACGCCGATCACCAGGGTGTTCTGCTCGCGCAATTCGCCGCGCAGGCCATTGGTAAGGCCCCACTGGGCGGACTTGGAGGTGCTGTAGCCGCCGGTGCCCGGTGGGCTCAGCCAGCTCAATACCGAGAGAATGTTGACCAGCGCGCCGCCGCCTTGCTTGGCCAGGATCGGCGCAAACGCGCGGCTCAGGCGCAGGGTGCCGAAGGTGTTCACGTCAAAGTGCTGCTGCAGGTTTTCGACGCTGTCTTCGGCCAGTAACGAGCCGTATTTCAGGAAGCCTGCGTTGTTGATCACCACACTGACGTCGCCGCATTGCTCGGCGGCGCGCTGCACGCTGGCCGGGTCGGTGATGTCGAGGGCAATCGGCGTGCTGCCGGGAATGTTTACGCTGGCCGGGTCACGTGCACCGGCATACACCTTGGCCGCACCGGCGTGCAGCAATGCGGTGACGAATGCTTTGCCCAGGCCACGATTGGCGCCACTGACCAGTACCACTTTTCCACGAATATCCATGATGCGCTCCGGAGCAAAAATTAGGTTTAATGATGAAACCGTTTTTATCCTGTGCCTGTTGGTCCTATAATGCAACCAAATTTTTCAGAGCCTGGAGGGCCCGACGATGAAACGCAAATGCCTGGAAGGCGATGGCTGCCCGGTTGCCCGTGCCCTGGACGTCGTGGGTGACTGGTGGACGCTGTTGATCATCCGCGACGCGTTTGCCGGGGTGACGCGCTTCGGTGATTTCCAGAAACACCTGGGCGTGGCGAAAAATATCCTCGCCACGCGTCTCAAGGACATGGTCGAGCAAGGCCTGCTGCACACCAGCGAAGTGGGCGCGCGCAGCGAGTACCAATTGACCGACAAGGGCCGCGCGCTGATGCCGGTGCTGGTCACCCTGGCGCAGTGGGGCCAGGCGTTCACGGAGCCTGAGGGGACCGGCGCCTGCGTGCTGGATGCGCGTTCGCTCAAGCCGTTGCGCCAGGTCGAGATCCTGGCCGAGGACGGTCGTGTGCTGAGTATCGAAGATATCGTTACACAAGCGCCAGTGGCCTGATGCGGCGCAGGCGCTAGACTCAAGAAACCGCCTGCCGGCAGAAGGGATATCGCTTGAGCGCCGATTTCGAGAGCAAGACCACGTTTCAAGGGTTGACCTTCAAGCTGTATCGCGGAGAGGGCGCCGCCTTGCTCGCGTTTGACCTGGCGCCGGACCTGGCCACCCCCGACTTTGTCGGCTTCAGCATCGAAGTGCGCTATCCCGGCGCCGATCATTGGGGTGTGCTGCACAACCGCCTGCACTTCGACTACCCGCCCACGCCGCAGCGGCCGCGTACCTTTCCTTCCATCGAGGCGCCATTCCAGAAATTCCGCTGGATCCATGTGCCCAGCGAGATCCTGCCGGGGCTGTTCCGTTACCGCGTCACTGCCTGCTACATGCAGGCCGACGGCACGCTGCGCAAGGGCGTCAGTGTGGACGCGCAGGTGTCTCTGGAAGCGCAAACCATCAGTCAGTTTGTGAATATCGGCTTTACTCGGGGCTTTGCCTCGTCCCAGGCCTACGGCGATCGTTTCGACAATGAAACCCGCATCCTGCCGCCAGCGCGTTCCGCCCCCAGGGCCTACCTGGACCTGGACATGGCGCCCTTCGAACGCAATTACCAATGGCTGGGGTTCGAAGCGCGGCAATTGATTCTGCAGGTGCTGGAACAAGTCGCCAGCGACCCCGGGCTAACCCTCGACGCGTTGATCTACGAGAGCAAGGAACCCGACATCCTGCGCCGCCTGGAGCAGCTCGGCCCACGCCTGCGCGCGATCATCGACGACCATGGCGAACAGGGCGCCACCGACAGCTGCGAAAGCCTCAGCGCCGCGCGTTTGAGTGCCGCCGGTGCGCAGGTCAAGCGCCTGCACTTCTCCAGCCAGCAGCACAACAAGGTGTTGATCGTGCGCCGCGAAGGCAAGGCCATTCGAGTGCTCGGCGGCTCCACCAACTTTGCCCTGCGTGGCCTGTATATCCAGGCCAATAACGTGCTGCTGTTTGATGATGAAACCGTGGCGGGCAAGTTCGGCGAAGTGTTCGACGCCTACTGGACGGCACCTGCGGCGTTTCGCAAAAATCCGCTGTCGCAGCAATGGTGGGTGGTGCGCGACGAGCCCGGCTCCAGGGTGTCGCTGTGCTTCGCGCCGCATGCCGACAGCGCGTTGTCCCTGGACCCCATCGCCACCAGCATCGAACAGGCCACCAGTTCGGTGCTGTATTCCATCGTGTTTCTCAACCTGATCAACGGCAAGGTGCGCACCGCGCTGGATGAGTTGATGCAGCGCGCGCTGTTTTCCTACGGCGTGGCCCAGCGCACCGGCAAGCTGGCGCTGCGCAAGCCGGACGGTTCGGTGGGGTTGTTGCCGTTTGCGTTCCTGGCCAGCAATGCCCCGGCGCCGTTCAGGGCCGAATGGTCGGGCAATGCCGGGAACATGGTGCACAATAAGTTTGTGGTCACCGACTTCAACGGCGCCAACCCCACGGTGTACACCGGCTCATCCAACCTGGCCGGGGGCGGGGAGAAGAACAACGGCGACCACCTGATCCGCATCGAAGACCGCAAGGTCGCCGTGGTGTATGCCATCGAGGCATTGCGCCTGTTCGACCATTTTCACTTTCGCGTCAATGCCAGTAAACCCGGCGCGCTGCAAACCCTGCGCCTGGCCAAGCCGCCGGCGGCGGGTGAGAAACCCTGGTTCGACGCCTATTACCGCCAAGGCCATGTGAAGGCGCGGGACCGCGAGTTGTTCGTCAAGTAGCGGCGGGAGCGCCGTCCACCCCTTGATGGAGCAGCGGCTTGAGCAAGTCGATCACTACCTGTGGATCGGTTTTGGCCAGGGTCTTGGCGATCACTTCGTCGAACAGCTGTTCCTTGGAGTCAAAGTAGCGTTGGATCAACATCAAGGTCACCCCTGCATCCGCCGCGATCTCACTCAACCCGGCGGCCTCATAGCCCGACTGGGCAAACGCTTTGCGCGCGGACAACAAAATGGTATCGCGGGTAACGACGGCGTCGCGCCGGCGTGGAATCGGGTTGGGCATTGGCATCCTGACCTGGCTGGAAACTGAAAGCGCGCCACGGCGGCGCGCCGACAGGGTACAGGGTCTATTTGCTATCGAGGAAGCCCAATACGGCCGCATTGAACAGCGCCGGGTCTTGCAGGAAGGCAAAGTGGCTGGTGTTCGGCAGAATCAGCAGGCCGGCACCGGGAATGGTCGCCGCCATGTATTCGGTGTGCTCGCGCTTGATCGCTTCGTCATGATCGCCATCGGCAATCAGGATCGGCGTCTTGATGCTTGCCAGTTGGGCGTCGGTCCAGTTCGGTTGGCTGCCCCACATATGGCTGATCTGTTCCACAAACGCGTCGTACTCTTTGGGCGTTGGCGACAGCTTGGCGTACTCCTTGCCGGCGCGTTCGATATAGGCGGCGAAGGTCGGGTTTTTTTCCACGCCGTCCTTCACGCCGGAGGTCTGGGTGTTGGCGGCGAAGGCGAACACCTTGCCGATACGGTCAGGGTGATGCAGCGCCAGGTCGATGCCGATGATGGCGCCGTCGCTCCAGCCGACGATATCGGCGCGGGGGATTTTCAGGCTGTCGAGCACGGCTACCACGTCATCGGCCATCAGGCCGTAGCCGAAGGGTTTTTCGTTGCGTGAGCTGCGCCCGTGGCCACGGCTGTCGAGGGTGATCACGGTGTGCTTGGCCGCCAGGGCCTTGACCTGGTTGCCCCAGTAGTCGGAGTTGGCCAACCCGCCATGCAGCAGCACCACCGGCGAGCCGTGGCCGGTGCGGGTGTAGTAGAGCTTGACGCCGTTGACGGCGGCGTAGCCGGTTGTTGCTGCTGCCACCGGAGCGGGCGTCGGCGGCAGGGTTTCCCAGCGTTCGGCGGCCTGGGCCGCAGAAAAAGACAGCATCAGGCAGGCAGCTGCCAAGAGGCGACGTGACATGGCGATTCCTTTTTGCAGTGATCAATCGAACAGTTGGCCGTGAACTCTAGCACCGGCTCCGGCGAGATTTGTGGGGCCAGGGTGATTTTGTTCAATACCGTTTTGGATGGGCCTTATACCGTTGTGGCCTCTTCACGCGGCATCAAAAAAAAGGAACTGCAATGAGCTTGATCATTTCCATGGCGGCCTTCGCCCTGGCCACGTCCATTACCCCAGGACCGGTGAATGTGGTGGCCCTGAGTTCAGGCGCGCGCTTCGGCTTTGTCGCCAGCCAGAAACACGTGTTCGGCGCCGCCGTCGGCTTCACCTTGCTGCTGGTGCTGATTGGTCTGGGTTTGCATGAAGTGTTGCTGCGCTTGCCGATCCTCACCCAATTGATCCAGTGGGGCGGGGTCGCCTTTTTGCTGTACATGGCGTGGAAACTGGCCGTTGACGACGGCCGCCTGGATGCCGAGGGCACTGCCACGGCGCCGTCGATGCTCTACGGCGCGATCATGCAGTGGCTCAACCCCAAGGCCTGGCTGGCCTGCGTGGCTGGGATGGGCTTGTTTGTGGCCGATGGCGATGCCGCGCAGGTCTGGCTGTTTGCGAGCCTCTACCTGGTGATCTGCTATCTGTCGGTGGCGTGCTGGGCCTACGCCGGCACCTTTTTGCGTCGCTATTTGAGCAACCCTCAGGGCGTGCGGCTGTTCAACCGTTCAATGGCCGCGTTGCTGGTGGCCAGTGTGGGTTATTTGCTGATGGCTTGAGCCGGTCGCGGTATTGCCCGGGCGTGGCGGCGAAATGCAGCTTGAAGGCACGCTGGAAATGCGCCTGGTCGGCAAACCCGGCGGCCAGGGCCACATCGGCGATCAGCTCGCCATTGCGCAACTGGCGGCGGGCAAACTGGATGCGTTGGTTGACCAGAAACGCATGGGGCGTCAGCCCACAATATTGCTTGAACGCGCGGATCAGATACGACGGCGACAGCTCCGCGGCGAGGCAAATGTCCTCAAGCTTCAGGGCCTCGGTGCAGTGTTCGCGGATGTAGTCGGCGGCGCGCTCCAGCTTGTGGTTGACCTCACGCGGCGGGGTGGGAGAAGGGTTCAGGCATTGCTGGACGTCACTGAAATAGCTCACCAGCGCGCTCTGTTTCTGCAGCAGGTCGGCCTGCTCATCCACCAGTAACCGGTACAGCGCCAGCAAGCCGCTGTAGAGCAGCTTGTCCTGGGTGTGGGGCGTGTTGAACGGGCGGTAACCCTGGTCGGTGCTGAACCCCAGTTGGTACTGCAAGTCGGTCAGCCACGGCGTGTCGAGGTAGAGCATGTGGTAGGACCAATGCTCGTTGTCGATAGGGTTGCAGGCGTGCACGTCGCCGGGGTTCATCAACACCACGGTGCCGGCGCCGATCTGGAAGGTCTCGGCGCCGTAGTGGTAATAGCTGCGCCCGGTGGTGACGGCGCCGATGGAAAAATGCTCGTGGGCATGGCGGGTGTAAGTGACCTTGCGCCCGTCTTCGATGGTGCGCGCTTCAATGAACGGCAAGCGCTCGTCGCGCCAGAAACGCGGCGAGGGGGATGCGGTGTTGTGCATTGACATGGCGGTGGGTCCATCCCTTGGCAGAACGAGCGATGATCATTGCACACAGCGCCGGGCCCGTCAGCTTAGAAGTCCCATCGGGTCGCCAACTGCAGGCTGCGGGGTTCGCCGTAGAACCCGGTGCTGACGTTGTTCAGGCCGGTGCGGGGGATGTTCGGCTTGGCATCAATGGGTTAACTGACACTCCCTCATCGGGGGCAAGCCCCCCTCGCACATTTTGCCCGTGTCTGGTCATGCGGGGACCAAGAACGCCGCCTCCAGCAACTGCCGGGTATAAGCATGCTGCGGGTCGGCAAAAATCGCCTTGGCGTCGCCTTGCTCCACCACCTGGCCGTGCTTGACCACCATCAGCTGGTGGCTCAAGGCTTTGACCACCGCCAGGTCATGGCTGATAAACAGGTAGGTCAGGTTGTACTTGGCCTGCAGGCTGCGCAGCAGTTCCACCACCTGGCGTTGCACCGTGCGGTCCAGCGCCGAGGTCGGTTCGTCGAGCAGGATCAGGCGTGGCTTGAGCACCAGCGCGCGGGCGATGGCGATGCGTTGGCGCTGGCCGCCGGAGAACTCGTGGGGGTACCGATGCCGCGATTGCGGGTCCAGGCCGACTTCCTTGAGCGCGGCGATAATCGCCGCTTCCTGCTCCGCCGGAGTGCCCATCTTGTGGATGCGCAGGCCCTCGCCAACGATCTCGCTGACGCACATGCGCGGGCTCAGGCTGCCGAACGGGTCCTGGAACACTACCTGCATTTCCCGGCGCAGCGGGCGCACCTGTTGTTGGGTCAGCGTGTCCAGTTGCTGGCCTTCGAAGCGAATCCCGCCCTTGCTCGCGATCAAACGCAGAATCGCCAGGCCCAGGGTGGATTTGCCCGAGCCGCTTTCGCCGACGATGCCCAGGGTCTGCCCCTGGGGCAGGCTGAAGTTGATGCCGTCCACCGCCTTGACGTAGTCGACGGTGTTGCGCAAAAAGCCCTTCTTGATCGGGAACCACACTTTCAGGTCATCGACTTCCAGCAACGGCGGCCCCACCGCATTGGTGGCCGGCCCACCGCTGGGCTCCGCCGCCAGCAGTTCCTGGGTGTACGGGTGTTGGGGCGACTGGAACAGCGTCTCGCAGTCGGCCTGCTCCACGATGCAACCCTGCTGCATCACGCACACCCGGTGGGCAATGCGCCGCACCAGGTTGAGGTCATGGCTGATCAGCAGCAAGGCCATGCCCAGGCGCGCCTGCAGCTCCTTGAGCAACTCGAGGATTTTCAGCTGCACGGTCACGTCGAGGGCGGTGGTCGGCTCATCCGCAATCAGCAACTCCGGCTCGTTGGCCAGGGCCATGGCGATCATCACCCGCTGGCGCTGGCCGCCGGACAGCTCGTGGGGCAGGGCCTTGAGGCGCTTGTGCGGCTCAGGGATACCCACCAGGTCGAGCAGCTCCAGGGTCCGTTGGGTGGCGACCTTGCCGGTGAGCCCCTTGTGCAGGCCGAGCACTTCGTTGATCTGTTTTTCGATCGAATGCAGCGGGTTCAACGAGGTCATCGGCTCCTGGAAGATCATCGCAATGCGGTTGCCGCGAATGTGCCGCAGGGTTTTTTCCTTGAGGGTCAGCAGGTCTTGCCCGGCATATTCGATGGTGCCGCTCGGGTGCCGCGCCAGCGGGTAGGGCAGCAGGCGCAGGATCGAGTGGGCCGTCACCGATTTGCCCGAGCCGCTTTCGCCGACCAGCGCGATGGTTTCGCCGCGCTTGATATCGAAGCTGATGTTGTTGACCACGCGGTGGTGGTGTTCGCCGGTGACGAACTCGACGCTGAGGTCGCGGATTTCGATCAGATTGTCCTGATTCATCTCATTTCCTCGGGTCGAAGGCATCGCGAGCGGACTCGCCGATAAACACCAGCAAACTCAACATGATCGCCAGCACGGCAAAGGCACTCATGCCCAGCCACGGCGCTTGCAGGTTGGATTTGCCCTGGGCCACCAGTTCACCCAGCGACGGTGAGCCGGCGGGCAGGCCGAAGCCTAGGAAGTCCAGGGCGGTGAGGGTGCCGATGGCGCCGGTGAGAATGAACGGCATGAAGGTCATGGTCGAAACCATGGCATTGGGCAGGATGTGGCGGAACATGATCGCGCCGTTCTGCATGCCCAGCGCTCGCGCTGCGCGCACGTATTCGAGGTTGCGCCCGCGCAGGAACTCGGCGCGCACCACGTCCACCAGGCTCATCCACGAGAACAGCAGCATGATCCCCAGCAGCCACCAGAAGTTCGGCTGCACGAAGCTGGCGAGGATGATCAGCAGGTACAGCACCGGCAACCCGGACCAGATCTCCAGGAAGCGCTGCCCGGCCAGGTCGACCCAGCCGCCATAGAAGCCCTGCAAGGCGCCGGCGATTACGCCGATGATCGAGCTGAGTACGGTCAGGGTCAGGGCAAACAGCACCGACACCCGGAAGCCGTAGATCACCCGCGCGAGCACGTCGCGTCCCTGGTCATCGGTGCCCAGCAGGTTGACGCCTGACGGCGGCGCGGGGGCCGGCACCTTGAGGTCGTAGTTGATGCTCTGGTAGCTGAACGGGATCGGCGCCCACAGCGTCCAGGCGTCTTTGGCCTTGAGCAACTCCTGGATATATGGGCTCTTGTAGTTGGCCTCCAGCGGGAATTCGCCGCCAAAGGTGGTCTCCGGATAGCGCTTGAGCGCGGGGAAGTACCAGTCGCCGTCGTAGTGCACGGCCAGCGGTTTGTCGTTGGCGATCAGCTCGGCGCCCAGGCTCAGCCCGAACAGGACCAGGAACAGCCACAGCGACCACCAGCCACGCTTGTTGGCCTTGAAACGCTCGAACCGGCGGCGATTGAGGGGGGACAGGTTCATCTCAATGCTCCCGGCTGGCGAAGTCGATGCGCGGATCGACCAGGGTGTAGGTGAGGTCGCCGATCAGTTTCACGATCAGCCCCAGCAGGGTGAAGATAAACAGCGTGCCGAACACCACCGGATAGTCGCGGTTGATCGCCGCTTCAAAGCTCATCAGGCCCAGGCCGTCGAGGGAGAAGATCACTTCCACCAGCAACGAGCCGGTGAAGAAAATCCCGATGAACGCCGAGGGGAAACCGGCGATCACCAGCAGCATCGCGTTGCGGAACACGTGGCCATAGAGCACGCGGTGGTTGGTCAGGCCCTTGGCCTTGGCGGTGACCACGTATTGCTTGTTGATCTCGTCGAGAAAGCTGTTTTTGGTCAGCAGGGTCATGGTCGCGAAGTTGCCGATCACCAGCGCGGTGATCGGCAGCGCCAGGTGCCAGAAGTAGTCGAGGATCTTGCCGCCCCAGCTCAACTCGTCGAAGTTGTTGGACGTTAGCCCGCGCAACGGGAACCAGTCGAAATAACTGCCGCCGGCAAACACCACGATCAGCAGGATCGCAAACAGGAACGCCGGGATCGCATAACCGACGATGATCGCCGAGCTGGTCCACACATCAAAATGGCTGCCGTGCCGCGTGGCCTTGGCGATCCCCAGGGGGATCGACACCAGGTACATGATCAGCGTGCTCCATAACCCGAGGGAGATGGACACCGGCATCTTTTCCTTGATCAGATCGATGACCTTGGCATCGCGGAAGAAACTGTCGCCAAAGTCCAGGCGGGCGTAGTTCTTGACCATGATCCACAAGCGTTCCGGCGCCGATTTGTCGAAGCCGTACATCTTCTCGATTTCCTTGATCAGCGCCGGGTCCAGGCCCTGGGCGCCACGGTAGCTGCTGGAACCGGCCACTGACACCTCGGCGCCACCGCCGGCAATGCGGCTGGTGGCGCCTTCGAAGCCTTCGAGCTTGGCGATCATCTGTTCCACCGGGCCACCGGGGGCGGCCTGGATGATGACGAAGTTGATCAGCAGGATCCCGAACAGCGTAGGGATGATCAGCAACAGGCGGCGAACGATATAGGCCAGCATTTAATCGCCTCCGCTCGCCGCATCGGCGCTCGTATCCAGGGGAATGGCAGGTTTGGCGTCAGGCTTGGCCCACCAGGTGGCGGTGCCGACATCGTAGCGCGGTGGGGTTTTCGGGTGGCCGAGGTGGTCCCAGTACGCCACGCGGAAGGTTTTGATGTGCCAGTTGGGGATCACGTAGTAGCCAAATTGCAGCACGCGGTCCAGCGCCTTGGCGTGGGCCATCAGGCTTTGGCGCGAGTCAGCGTCGATCAACTCCTCCACCAGTTGGTCCACGGCCGGGTCCTTGAGCCCCATGTAGTTGCGGCTGCCGGGTTTGTCGGCGCTGGAGGACTTCCAGAATTCGCGCTGCTCGTTACCCGGCGAGGTGGATTGCGGGAAGCTGCCCACCAGCATGTCGAAGTCCCGCGAGCGCAAGCGGTTGACGAACTGCGAGACGTCGACCCGGCGGATCACCAGGTCGATGCCGAGGTCGGCGAGGTTGCGCTTGAAGGGCAGCAGGATGCGCTCGAACTCGGTCTGCGCCAGCAGGAACTCGATGGTCACCGGTTTGCCGGTGGTGTCGACCATCTTGTCGTCGACGATGCGCCAGCCGGCTTCCTGCAACAGCTGGTAGGCCTCGCGTTGCTGGGTGCGGATCATGCCGCTGCCGTCGGTCTTGGCCGGAGCAAAGGCCTGG
This sequence comes from Pseudomonas sp. AC463, assembly GCF_979253585.1. Classification (NCBI taxonomy): domain Bacteria; kingdom Pseudomonadati; phylum Pseudomonadota; class Gammaproteobacteria; order Pseudomonadales; family Pseudomonadaceae; genus Pseudomonas; species Pseudomonas sp. AC463. The sequence goes on from NZ_CEEDDZ010000008.1 coordinate 73,483, forward strand.
GTGAAGACCTCGGCGGGGATCTTGTCGCGCAGCGGCTCTAGGATCTTCAGCTCATCCGGGCCGGGCAGGCCGGTGGCGGCCATTTCCGAGTTTTCGAAGTAACTGCGGGTGCGCGTGTAGGCACCGTTGAACAGCTGTTTATTGCTCCACTCGAAATCCAGCAACAGGCTGATGGCCTTGCGCACGCGCACATCCTGGAACATCGGCTTGCGCGTATTGAACACAAAACCCTGCATGCCGGTGGGGTTGCCGTTGGGAATTTCTTCCTTGATCAGCCGACCCTCGGCCACCGCCGGGATGTTGTAGGCGTTGGCCCAGTTTTTTGCGCTGAACTCCAGCCAGTAGTCGAACTGGCCGGCCTTCAAGGCTTCCAGTGACACCGTGCTGTCGCGGTAGTAGTCGGTGATGCGGTTATCGAAGTTGTAGAAACCCTGGGTGATCGGCAAGTCCTTGGCCCAGTAATCCTTGACCCGCTCGTAGCGGATCATGCGCCCGGCCTTGACCTCGGCAACCTTGTACGGCCCGCTGCCCAGTGGTATTTCCAGGTTGCCCTTGGCAAAGTCCCGCGTGGCCCACCAGTGCTTGGGCAATACCGGCAGTTGCCCGAGGATCAGCGGCAATTCGCGGTTATTGGTGCGCTTGAACTTGAACAGCACGCGCAACGGGTCTTCGGCCACCACTTCGTCGACGTCGGCGTAGTAGGTGCGGTAGATCGGCGAGCCTTCCTTGATCAGTTCCTGAAAGGTGAACACCACGTCTTCGGCGCGGATCGGGTGGCCGTCATGGAAGCGCGCTTCGGGGCGCAGGTAGAAGCGCACCCAGCTGTTGTCCGGGGCCTTTTCGATCTTGCCGGCGACCAGGCCATATTCGGTGATCGGTTCGTCCAGGCTTTGCATGGCCAGGGTGTCGTAGATCAGGCTGACGTTGTCGGCCGGCACGCCCTTGCTGATAAACGGGTTGAGGCTGTCGAAGCCGCCCATGCTCGATTCGCGGAAGGTGCCACCCTTGGGGGCGTTGGGGTTGACGTAGTCGAAGTGCTTGAAGTCGGCGGGGTATTTCGGCGGTTCGTTGTACAGCGTCAACGCATGTTGCGGCGCGGCGTGGGCCGCGCTGCACAGCAACAGGCTGGCGATCAGTGCATGGCGCAAAAGCATCATTGGGCTTTCTCCGAAGCTTTCAGCCACCACGCGCTCAGGCCCAGGCTGTAGGGCGGCGTGGTGACAAAGGCGAACCGGTTGCGGTAGGCCAGGCGATGATAGTTGAGGTACCAGTTGGGAATGCTGTAGTGCTGCCACAGCAGCACCCGGTCCAGGGCGCGGCCGGCGGCCAGTTGTTCTTCGCGGGTCTGCGCGGCCAGCAGTTGTTCCAGCAGGTGATCGACGATGGGGTTGTTGATGCCTGCGTAGTTCTTGCTGCCCTTGATCGCCGCCTGGCTGGAGTGGAAGTACTGCCACTGTTCCAGGCCGGGGCTCAGGGTCTGGTTGAGGGTGATCAGGATCATGTCGAAATCGAACTGGTCCAGGCGCTGCTTGTATTGCGCGCGGTCGACGGTGCGCAGGCGCGCGTCGATGCCGATGCTGATCAGGTTCTCGACGTAGGGCTGCAGGATGCGCTCCAGGTTCGGGTTGACCAGCAAAATCTCGAAGCGCAGCGGTTGCCCGTCCTTGTTCAGCAGGCGTTGTCCCGACAACTTCCAGCCGGCGTCGCCCAGCAAGGCGAGTGCGCGGCGCAGGGTCTCGCGGGGGATGCCGCGCCCGTCGGTCTGGGGCAGGCTGAACGGCTGGGTGAACAGGTTGGGCGGCAGTTGGTCGCGGTACGGCGAGAGCATCAGCCATTCATGGCCGGTGGGTACGCCGGTGGCGGCGAATTCGCTGTTGGGGTAGTAGCTCAAGGTGCGTTTATAGGCGCTGCTGAACAGGGTGCGGTTGGTCCATTCGAAGTCGAACATCAGCCCCAGGGCTTCGCGCACCTTGGTCTGGCTGAAGGTCGGCCGGCGGCTGTTCATGAACAGGCCCTGGCTCTGGGTCGGGATCTGGTGGGCGATCTGCGCCTTGATCACGTCGCCTCGGTTGACCGCCGGGAAGTTGTAGCCATTCGCCCAGTTCTTGGCCTGGTGCTCGATATAGATATCGAACTCGCCGGCCTTGAAGGCTTCGAACGCCACATCGCTGTCGCGGTAGAACTCCACTTCGACCTTGTTGTAGTTGTAGAAACCCTGGTTGACCGGCAGGTCCTTGCCCCAGTAATCCTTGACCCGCTCGAACACCAGTTGCCGGCCCGGAGTGACCTTGCTGATGCGGTACGGCCCGCTGCCCAGCGGCGGTTCGAAGGTGGTGGCCTTGAAGTCGCGGCCTTTCCAGTAATGCTGGGGCAATACCGGCAGCTCGCCCAGGCGCAAAATCAACAACGGGTTGCCGGCGCGCTTGAACACAAAGCGGATGCGGTGGCGGTTGAGGATGTCCACCCGCGCGACTTCCTGCAGATTGGTGCGGTACTGCGGGTGACCTTCGGTGAGCAGGGTGCGATAGGAAAACGCCACGTCGTAGGCGGTGATCGGCTTGCCATCATGAAAGCGTGCTTCAGGGCGCAGGTTGAACACCACCCAGCTGCGGTCCTCGCTGTATTCCACCGACTGGGCAATCAGCCCATAGCTGGACGTCGGCTCATCGCCGGACGGCGCATATTGGCCGGTGCCGACCATCAACGGTTCGTTCAGCTCATTGACGCCGTATTGCAGGAAATTGGGCGTGGAAACCGGGCTTGAGCCCTTGAAGGTGTAGGGGTTGAGCGTATCGAAGGTGCCAAATGCCATGACCCGCAAGGTCCCGCCTTTCGGCGCTGCAGGGTTAACCCAGTCGAAGTGGGTGAATTTGGCCGGGTACTTGAGGCTGCCGAACTGCGTGTAACCGTGGCTTTCGGTAATCGTCGCGTTCGCACCAAAGCTCAAGGCCAGACTTATTAGTAGAAGGAGGGGACGCTTCAAGTCAGAGATCCGATCCAGGCGGCTTGGGCTTTATGATCGGTACAGTAACAGCTTGTTCCGGTTGGAAAAAGCCAGTTGGAAACACCGCAGATCCAATGTGGGAGGGGGCTTGCCCCCGATAGTGGTGTATCAGCCAATGAATCGGGTGGCTGACAAACTGCTACTGGGGGCAAGCCCCCTCCCACATTAGCTTTGCGGTGTTCTTCAAACTTTAGCGCGGGCCGGACACCACCAGCATCTGCCCCGGCTTCAACGCCTGGCCAGTGCGCGGGTTCCAGCGCTTGAGATGTTGCATCTCGACATTGAAACGCTTGGCGACGGTGTACAGCGAGTCGCCTTTCTTGATTTTGTATTGCACCGGCTTCTTGTCGGCCTTCGCCACCAGCTTGCGGGTGTCCTGCATCACCAGGGTCTGGCCGACCTTGAGGGCCTGGCCGTTGAGCTTGTTCCAGCGCTGCAGGTCATGCACGTCGACCTTGTTGGCCTTGGCGATCAGCGTGAGGTTGTCGCCACTGCGCACCTTGTAGCTGCGGCTGCGCCCGGCAACCCGCGCGGTCTCGACTTCGTCGAATACCTGCTTTTTCGGGCGCATGGCCAGCAGCTCTTCCGGCTTCATCGTCGACAGGGTACTGGTCAACAATTGCGCCTTGGAACTCGGCACAAGCAGATGCTGCGGGCCGTCCAGGGTGGTGCGTTGCTTGAGCGCCGGGTTGAGCTGGAACAGCTCGTCTTCGTCGATCTCGGCCAACGCGGCGACCCGTGACAGGTCCATGCTTTGCTTGACTTCAACCACTTCGAAGTACGGCGTGTTGGCAATCGGGTTCAGGTTGACCCCGTAGGCCTCGGGAGCCAGCACCACCTGGGACAGCGCCAGGAACTTGGGCACGTAGTCCTTGGTTTCCTGGGGCAGGGGCAGGTTCCAGTAGTCGGTGGGCAGGCCGAGCTTCTCGTTGCGCTCGATGGCACGGCTGACCGTGCCTTCGCCGGCGTTATAGGCGGCCAGGGCCAGCAGCCAGTCGCCGTTGAACATATCGTGCAGACGGGTCAGATAGTCCAGGGCGGCGGTAGTGGAGGCGGTGATATCACGGCGGCCGTCGTAGGCGCGGGTCTGGCGCAGGTTGAAGTAGCGCCCGGTGGAGGGGATGAATTGCCACAGGCCGACCGCATCGCTGCGCGAATAGGCCATTGGGTTGTAGGCACTTTCAATCACTGGCAGCAGCGCCAGCTCCAAGGGCATGTTGCGTTCTTCAAGGCGTTCGACGATGTAATGAATGTAGAGACTGCCGCGTTCACCGGCGTTTTCCAGAAAGGACGGGTTGCTGGCGAACCACAAGCGCTGTTGCTCGATGCGCGGGTTGACGCCCAGGCCGTCCTGCAATTGAAAGCCCCGGCGCATGCGTTCCCAGACATCCTGGGGCACTTCGGGGCTGGGCTTCTCTGAAAGCCAAATAGGTTTTTGCTTGATCTTGGCGGCAAGATTGGGTTTGGGTTGCACGGTGGTTTGTGCAGCGTAATTTGTCGATTGGCAGCCCGCCAGAGTTGCGGACACGGCCACCGCCACAGCTTGAGCCAGGCGGGTCAATGCGTCTGAATGGTTGGATTTACGAATAGATGACGACATTGGCTGGAAGTAAGTTCCGGGCAAAAATGTCGGGCGATTCTAGAAAGCACTTTGGTTCCGGTCAACCATTCAGAAATTACGTATCAGATTGCATCCTGTTAGAACTTATCTTTCCACGCCCTCAAACTAGCAAACACCTCGGCCCCAGAGCGGTTGTCGCGGCCATTCCGTTCGTCCGCTTTTTCTTTAACGGATGTTTCAGGGGTACGTAGAAAAGGGTTAGTACGTTTTTCCAGGGCCAGATTGGAGGGCAGCGTCATCTCGCCGCGAGCCCGCAATTTCAGGACCTGTTCCACCCGTTCGGCTATATCGGCATTGTCCGGTTCCACCGCCTGGGCAAATTTGAGGTTGCTTTGTGTGTATTCGTGGGTGCAGTACACCAGGGTGTCGGCGGGCAGGGCGGCCAGGCGTTCCAGCGAGGTGTGCATCTGCTCCGGGGTGCCTTCGAACAGGCGGCCGCAGCCGGCGGCGAACAGGGTGTCGCCACACAGCAGCACGCCCTGGTGATAAAAGGCGATATGGCCGAGGGTATGGCCGGGGACGGCGTACACGTCGAAGTCCCAGCCCAGCACGCTGATGCGGTCGTTATCGTGCAGCGCCACATCGCGCGCCGGGATCTTTTCACTGGCCGGGCCATAGACCTTGGCGCCGGTCACGCTTTTGAGCTGTTCGACGCCGCCGACATGGTCATGGTGATGGTGGGTGACGAGGATGTCGCTCAAGGTCCACTGCGGGTTCTGCTGGAGCCACGCCAGTACGGGCGCGGCATCGCCGGGGTCGACAGCGGCGCAGCGTTGCGAATGCGGGTCCTGTAACAACCAGATGTAGTTATCGGTGAAGGCGGGCAGGGCACTGATCTGTATCATTCTTCGATTCGCCAAGCTGAACACATTGGTGCATCTTAGAACGTCTAGGCGAATTGGAGAATGCAATGACTGATAAAGCGTTCGCCCAGGCCGATCCTGAGTGGCTGGCCCTGATCAGCGCCGCGCGCGAATGGCTGTCCGGGCCGATCGGGCAATTTCTGCTGGATGAAGAACGGCGCATGCTCGAAGACGAGCTGGGGCGGTTCTTCGGCGGTTACCTGGTGCATTACGGCCCGTCGGCCCAGACCCCGCCCGCGGCGCCGCAGGTGCAACGCAATGTGCGCCTGGGCGCGCCGTTGCCGGGGGTGGAAATCGTGTGCGAGGAACAGGCCTGGCCCTTGAGCGAGCACGCCGCCGATGTGGTGGTGTTGCAGCATGGCCTGGATTTCTGCCTGTCGCCCCACGGTTTGCTGCGCGAAGCGGCGAGCAGTGTGCGCCCGGGTGGCCATTTGCTGATTATCGGCATCAACCCCTGGAGCAGTTGGGGCTTGCGCCATGTGTTCGCCCATGACGGCCTGCGCCAGGCGCGTTGCATCGCGCCATCACGGGTGGGCGACTGGCTGAACCTGCTGGGCTTTGCGCTGGAGAAACGCCGCTTCGGGTGCTATCGTCCGCCGCTTGCCTCGACCAAGTGGCAGGCACGCCTGGCCGGCTGGGAACGCCGCGCGGGGGCCTGGCAACTGTCGGGTGGCGGCTTCTATTTACTGGTCGCACGCAAGATCGTGGTCGGGCTGCGGCCGGTGCGCCAGGTCGCCCGTCAACCGATGGGCAAGCTGGTGCCGATGCCGATGGCCAAGGTCAATCGCAAGCAAAGCGAACCGTAAAATCCTCTTTTTGATTTAAGACCGAGTAACCGATGACTGACAGCGTAGAACTCTTCACCGATGGCGCCTGCAAGGGCAACCCGGGCCCTGGCGGCTGGGGGGCATTGCTGGTGTGCAAGGGCGTGGAGAAGGAGTTGTGGGGCGGCGAAGCCAATACCACCAACAACCGCATGGAGCTGATGGGCGCCATTCGCGGCCTGGAAGAACTCAAGCGGCGCTGCAACGTGCTGCTGGTGACCGACTCGCAATACGTGATGAAAGGCATCAACGAGTGGATGGTCAACTGGAAGAAGCGCGGCTGGAAGACCGCCGCCAAGGAACCGGTTAAAAATGCCGACCTGTGGCAATTGCTCGACGAGCAATGCAATCGCCATGACATCACCTGGAAGTGGGTGCGCGGGCACATCGGCCACCCGGGTAACGAACGCGCCGACCAGTTGGCCAATCGTGGCGTGGACGAAGTGCGCGGCTACAAGCAGAGCTGATGCCCGTCACGTGTTAACATCGCGCCCTTTGTATACCACCGTTGAGAGCTGAACCCTGATGGCCATCCGATCTGTTGTACTCGATACCGAAACCACCGGCATGCCGGTGACCGACGGCCACCGGATCATTGAAATCGGTTGTGTCGAGCTGATGGGTCGGCGCCTCACCGGGCGTCACTTCCACGTCTACCTGCAACCGGACCGCGACAGTGACGAAGGCGCGATCGGCGTCCACGGCATCACCGACGAGTTCCTCAAGGGCAAGCCGCGTTTCGCCGAGGTGGCCGACGAGTTCTTCGAATTCATCAACGGCGCCCAGCTGATCATCCACAACGCGGCGTTCGACGTCGGCTTCATCAACAATGAATTTGCCCTGATGGGGCAGACCGATCGCGCGGACATTTCCCGGCACTGCTCGATCCTCGACACCTTGATGATGGCGCGTGAGCGTCACCCCGGCCAGCGCAACAGCCTCGATGCGTTGTGCAAGCGATATGGCGTCGACAACTCCGGTCGTGAACTCCACGGCGCCTTGCTCGACTCCGAGATTCTCGCCGACGTCTACCTGACCATGACCGGCGGGCAGACCAGCCTGTCCCTGGCGGGTAATGCCTCCGACGGCAGTGGTTCGGCAGAGGGTTCGGGCAACCGTCCTTCGGAAATCCGCCGTTTGCCGGCAGACCGCACGCCCACCACGATCATCCGCGCCAGCGAGCAGGACCTGGCCGAGCATGCGGTGCGGCTGGAAGCGATTGCGAAGTCGGCGGGTGCGCCGGCGTTGTGGACCCAGTTGACCCAGCAATAACCCTGCCTGAACGCAATCAAAAGGTGGGAGGGGGCAAGCCCCCTCCCACAGTTGATCTCCATCACTTACGAAATCTTCATTCGCGTCATCGCCGCCCAGCTTCTACCCTTGAGTGCATAGCCCTCAGGACTTCACGCCCCCATGTACAAAGACCTGAAGTTCCCCGTTCTGATCGTGCACCGTGACATCAAGGCCGACACCGTTGCCGGTGACCGGGTCCGAGGCATCGCCAAAGAACTGGAACAAGAAGGCTTCAGCATCTTTTCCGCTGTGGACTACGCCGAAGGCCGGCTGGTTGCCTCTACCCATCACGGCCTCGCGTGCATGTTGATTGCCGCCGAAGGCGCCGGCGAGAATACCCACCTGCTGCAAAACATGGTCGAGCTGATCCGCCTGGCACGGCTGCGGGCGCCGAACCTGCCGATTTTCGCGCTGGGTGAGCAAGTCACCCTGGAAAATGCGCCGGCTGACGCCATGAGCGAACTCAACCAGCTGCGCGGCATCCTTTATCTGTTTGAAGACACCGTGCCGTTTCTGGCCCGGCAAGTGGCCCGTGCGGCGCGCACGTACCTGGATGGCCTGTTGCCGCCGTTTTTCAAAGCCCTGGTGCAGCACACCGCCGACTCTAACTACTCCTGGCACACCCCCGGCCATGGTGGGGGCGTGGCCTATCGCAAAAGCCCGGTGGGCCAGGCGTTTCATCAGTTCTTCGGGGAAAATACCCTGCGCTCGGATTTGTCGGTGTCGGTGCCCGAACTGGGCTCGCTGCTCGATCACACCGGGCCCTTGGCCGAGGCCGAAGCCCGCGCCGCGCGCAACTTTGGCGCCGACCATACGTTCTTCGTGATCAACGGCACGTCGACCGCCAACAAGATCGTGTGGCACTCGATGGTCGGGCGCGATGACCTGGTGCTGGTAGACCGCAACTGCCACAAGTCGGTGTTGCACTCGATCATCATGACCGGCGCGATCCCGCTCTACCTGTGCCCGGAGCGTAACGAGCTGGGAATCATCGGCCCCATCCCCTTGAGCGAGTTCAGCCCCGAGTCGATCCGCGCCAAGATCGAGGCCAGCTCGCTGGCCCGGGGGCGCCCGCCGAAGGTCAAGCTGGCGGTGGTGACCAACTCCACCTACGACGGCCTGTGCTACAACGCCGAGCTGATCAAGCAGCAATTGGGCAACAGTGTCGAGGTGTTGCACTTTGACGAGGCCTGGTACGCCTATGCGGCGTTCCATGAGTTCTTTGCCGGGCGCTACGGCATGGGCACCTCGCGCACCCCGGACAGCCCGCTGGTGTTCACCACCCATTCCACCCACAAGTTGCTGGCTGCGTTCAGCCAGGCGTCGATGATCCACGTGCAGGACGGCGGCGCGCGCCAGCTGGACCGTGATCGTTTCAACGAAGCGTTCATGATGCATATTTCTACCTCACCTCAGTACAGCATCATCGCCTCGCTGGACGTGGCGTCGGCGATGATGGAAGGCCCGGCCGGGCGCTCGCTGCTGCAGGAAATGTTCGACGAAGCCCTGAGTTTTCGCCGCGCCCTGGCCAACCTGCGCCAGCACATAGCCGCCGCCGACTGGTGGTTCTCCATCTGGCAACCGCCTTCGGTGGCGGGTATCGACCGGGTGGCAACCGCGGATTGGCTGTTGCAACCCGAGGATGACTGGCACGGCTTTGGCGACGTCGCCGAGGATTACGTGCTGCTCGACCCGATCAAGGTGACCCTGGTGATGCCTGGCCTGAATGCTGGCGGCGCCCTGAGCGACTGCGGGATTCCGGCGGCGGTGGTCAGTAAATTTCTCTGGGAGCGTGGGTTGGTGGTGGAAAAGACCGGCCTGTATTCCTTCCTCGTGCTGTTTTCCATGGGCATCACCAAAGGCAAATGGAGTACCTTGCTCACCGAGTTGCTGGAGTTCAAACGCAGTTACGACGCCAACGCCAGCCTGGCCAGTTGTTTGCCATCGGTGTTTGCCCAAGGCCCGGCGCGTTATCAAGGCCTGGGTTTACACGACCTGTGCGATCAGTTGCATAGCTGTTACCGTAGCAACGCGACCGCCAAACACCTCAAGCGGATGTATACGGTGTTGCCCGAAGTCGCGATGAAACCGGCGGATGCCTACGACCAACTGGTCAGGGGTGAAGTGGAGGCCGTGTCCATCGATGCCTTGCCAGGGCGCATCGCCGCCGTGATGCTGGTGCCTTATCCGCCCGGCATTCCGTTGATCATGCCGGGCGAGCGCTTTACCGAGTCGACGCGATCGATCATTGACTACCTGGCTTTCGCCCGTACGTTCGATAGCAGTTTTCCCGGTTTTGTCGCGGATGTTCATGGGTTGCAACACGAAGATGACGGCAGTGGTCGTTGTTACACCGTCGACTGCATCAAGGGTTAAGAATGTTTATGCAAGCTGTCATGAACCCGAAGTATCCAGGGCTCAGTGTACGGGTCGCCGACGAAGGCTTTGATGCCTACGTATGGGGCAATGACTTCAGCTTTGAGGTCAGCGCCTACGGTGAGCCGCAGATGGGCAAGCGCGTCGATCAGTGGCCTGTGGAGCGCATCCTGCCGTACCGCAAGTGCTATGGCATCGACCCCGAGGAGTTCGCCAGTTTTCGCGATGCGCCGGACAGTGCGATTTTCATGGCTTACCTCGATGATCGGGCAGTGGGGCACATTGTGGTCAGCACCAATTGGAATGGCTTTGCCCACGTCGACGAGCTGGCGGTGGTGTTGCCCGCGCGCCGACATGGCGTGGCCAAGGCCTTGCTGGACGTGGCACAGTTCTGGAGCCGCAAGAAAAACCTGCCGGGCATGATGCTCGAAACCCAGAACAACAACCTGGGCGCCTGCCGTTTGTATGAGCGTTGCGGTTACGTCATGGGCGGGATCGACCACCTGCGTTATCGCGGCATCGACCCGCAAACCCGCGAAGTGGCGATTTTCTGGTACCGGTTGTTCAAGACCGAAGTCGCGCAGCCTTAACCCGCCAACAGGCCTTCAGCCTTCTGCGCAACGATTTCCAGCAGCGCATTCAGTGCCGGTGAAGCCGTGGCCTCCTTGAGGGTCAGCGCATACAGGCTGACCAGTATCGGCGGCGACACCGGGCAGGCGTCCAGCCCGGCCTCGCGCGCGCCGTAGGCGGTGAACGGGTCGACAATCGCCAGGCCTTCTCCCGCTTCCACCATGCTGCGCATCATCTGGTAGGTCTGCACCCGTGTCTGCACCACCGGCAACGGGCGCAAGGCTTGCAGCTTGGCGTCCAGTTGGCGACTGAGCGGGTCTTGGCCTTCAAGACCGATCATCGATTGCCCGGCCAAATCCTGCAGCGCAATGTACTTCTGCCTGGGCTTGAGCCAGCCATGGGGTGCGAGCAATTGCAGTTTGCCCTGGGCCAGCACGCTGCTGTGGATTTGCGGGTGTTCCGGGTCATGGAGGCTCAGGCCCACGTCGGCGTCGTGCAGCAGCAGGCTCCTGACGATGTCGCGGGTGGGCTGGCTCGACAGGTTGCACGGCGTGTCCTGAAAGCGCCGGCGCAGCAGCGCAATGCTTTGCGGCAGCAACTGATTGGCCAGGGGCGGAGTGCACAGGGCGCGCAGGGTCGGGGCGTGATGGTGTTTCAAACGGCTGGCCAGGCGTTGCACCGGTTCCAGGGCTTCATATAGGTGGGCGATTTCGGCCTGCAATTCAAGAGTCTCGCGGGTGGCTTGCAAACGCCCACGCACACTGGCGAACAGCATGAAGCCCAATTGCTGCTCGGCGTCCTTGAGCGCCGCGTCTACATCGCCCACGGGGAGTTGCAACCATTCGGCGGCCGTGCCGAGGTGTCCGGTCTGCAAGATGGCCTGAATCACTTCGATATGACGTAAACGCATCGCCGGAGTCTATGTGCAGTGCGGTGGGGTTTCAATGGCACAGGCCGGCCAGCGCAAAAAAGACTGCGCGCTGATCTGGTGTTCGGCCCAGACCTCATTAGAATGGCTCCACCGATCACTGACGACCAATACAACAAAAATAGGTCCGGTCCCACATGCCTACTCCCTCGATCTTCCTCGGGGTAACGGCCAAGCAACTCCTGGTCCTGGTGACCGTGGGGTGCGTGGCTGCTTATCTGTTGAGCAATCACGACGAAACCACGCCGGAAAACCTCGCGCTCGAAACGTTTATCCGTTCCCAGGAACAGGTGGGCGAGCAGGTCGGTGCCGTGCTGGGTATGACAATGGTCAGGCAGGTGGTGGCGTATCCGGCGAACAACTCGCCAGGCTACAAGCGCTTGATGTATGCAGTGGAGGGCGAGCGGGGGCGGTTGCTGGTGACGCTTAAGGCGGTGGAGGGTGATGCGGGGGTTGAAGTGACCGAGATTCGCCGACCCTGATCGCCCGGCCCAGTCAATGCCGTCAATGGCCAGGACTGAGCAGGTACGTTCGGGGGATCGAACTTATGAGGCGAGGGTCGTTTGCGATTCGCGCACAAGAATGGTGCCCGACTGGATCAGTTTGAACTCATCGCCTTCCAGTTTTTCTACACGGTCGCCAATGGCCAGCTTGTAGGTGGTGGTGGGGGCCGAGCCAGCCAGGTCGCCTTGCGCCGGGTTGGATTCCTGGAACTCATGCACCGAGTACACGCGTCCTTCTGCGTCTCTGGCATGAAACTGTCCGACTAGTACTGCTGCCATCTGTTTAGAACCTCTGGAGATAAACACTCGATTTGCGGTTCTGTAGACCGTCATAGAGCGGGGTAGTTTACCTATGGAAAAAAATAAAATTCGATGATGTTTTCAGACGCTTCCTACGCAGTGTGCTGCGAGACAAGCGCCCGGGGAATTCTCAAAACCTTCTGGTGATCGCGCCGTGAAGCCTCTATAACTACAGCTCCTTTAGTCAGACGTCGGGAAACCTCAATGAGCAAGGTCTACACGATTGCCGTCCTGGTTGGCAGCTTGAGAAAAGACTCGATCAACCGCAAAGTCGCGCTGGCATTGGCCGAACTGGCCCCTGCCAACCTGAAGTTGAACATTGTGGAAATTGGCGATTTACCGCTCTACAACGAAGACATCGACGGTGCGGCACCGCCGGCAGCCTACAGTACTTTCCGCCAACAGGTGAGTTCATCCGACGCGGTGCTGTTTCTGACCCCTGAATACAACCGTTCCGTGCCCGCCCCATTGAAGAATGCGATTGACGTGGGCTCCCGCCCGTATGGGCAAAGCGCGTGGAGTGGCAAGCCGGGGGCGATCATCAGTGTGTCGCCGGGCGCCATTGGCGGTTTTGGCGCCAACCATCATCTGCGCCAGTCGCTGGTGTTTCTTGATGTGCCGTGCATGCAGCAGCCGGAAGCCTACCTGGGCGGCGCGGGCAGTGTGTTTGATGACAGCGGCAAGGTGTCGGAAAAGACCAAGCCGTTCCTGCAGGCATTCATTGATGCCTATGGTCAGTGGGTAGAAAAACAACACGCCTGATCTGACAATCAGATCGAATGTGGGAGGGGGCAAGCCCCCTCCCAGAATCAGTGAAATGCAGTTCCAGCTCAGCGCAGCCAGTTGGTGCGCGCCAGCTCAATCACCTCATCCCCGCGCCCGCTCATCACCGCCTTGAGCATATACAGGCTGAACCCCTTGGCCTGTTCCAGCTTGATGCTCGGCGGCATCACCAGTTCCTGAGTGGCGGTGACCACATCCACTAGCACTGGGCCATCATGGGCCAGGGCGCGGCGCAGGGCGGGTTCGAGGTCTTCGGATTGCTCCACGCGAATGCCAAGGATGCCCATGGCGTTGGACATGGCGGCAAAGTCCGGGTTTTTCAGCTCGGTGCCGGCGTCCAGATAGCCCGCAGCCTTCATTTCCATCGCGACAAAACCCAGGGACGAGTTATCGAACACGATGACTTTGACCGGCAGGTTCAACTGCGCCAGCGAGATGAAATCCCCCATCAGCATCGCGAAGCCGCCGTCGCCGGACATCGAGATCACCTGCCGCCCAGGGAACGCCGCCTGCGCGCCAATGGCCTGGGGCATGGCGTTGGCCATCGAGCCGTGGTTGAACGAGCCGATCAGGCGGCGCTTGCCGTTCATCTTCAAGTAACGCGCGGCCCACACGGTGGGTGAGCCGACGTCGGCGGTGAAGATTGCATCCTCCTCGGCCAGTTCGCTGAGCAAGCGCGCCACGTATTGCGGGTGGATAGGGCGATTGGCCTTCGAAGGCTGCGCCAGGTCATCCAGGCCCTGGCGGGCTTTTGCGTAGTGCTTGAGTGACGTGTCGAGAAAACTGCGATCGGCCTTGCGCGTCAGACGCGGCAGCAAGGCGTCGATGGTTTCGCTGACATCCGCAGCGATGCCCAGGTCCAGCGTGGCGCGACGGCCGAGGGCCTGGGGGTTGCGGTCGACCTGGATAATCCGGGCGTCGGTGGGGTAGAACTGGCGATAGGGGAAGTCGGTGCCGAGCATGATCAGCGTGTCGCAGTCGAGCATGGCGTGGTAGCCGGAGCTGAAGCCGATCAGGCCGGTCATGCCCACGTCGAACGGGTTGTCCCACTCCACATGCTCCTTGCCGCGCAGGGCGTGCACCACCGGGGCGCCGAGGGCGTCAGCCAGGGCCACCACCTGGGCATGGGCGCCGGCGCAACCGCTGCCGCACAGCAGGGTGGTTTTCTGGCTGCTTTCAAGGATTTCGGCAAGACGTTGCAAATCCGCTTCCGCCGGCAACGTGCGCGGTGCGTGCAGGGCTGGCCAGGGCTTGAGCGTATCTTCCACTTCGAGCAGCGACACGTCCCCCGGAATCACCACGACTGCCACGCCACGATTGAGGATCGCCGAGCGCATGGCGCGGTGCAGCACCTGGGGCATCTGCTCGGGGTTGGTCACCAGTTCGATAAAGTGGCTGCATTCCTTGAACAGTTCCTGGGGATGGGTTTCCTGGAAGTAGTTCAAGCCAATCTCGGACGAGGGGATCTGCGCGGCAATCGCCAGCACCGGCACATGGTTGCGATGGCAGTCGAACAGGCCATTGATCAAATGCAGGTTGCCCGGCCCGCAGCTGCCGGCGCACACCGTGAGTTCACCGGTGGCGGCCGCTTCGGCACCGGCGGCGAACGCGGCGACTTCCTCGTGGCGCACGTGCATCCACTCGATGCTGTCCATCGTGCGCAGGGCGTCGGTGAGGCCGTTGAGGCTGTCGCCGGTCAGACCCCAGATGCGCTTGATGCCCGCCTGTTCAAGGGTGGTCGCCAGTTGCTGGGCCAGGTTGATTTTCGCCATGAAGAACTCCAATCGTCAGTGAGGTTAAAAACTGCTGATCAATAGGGGACAGTTCGATCACGGCGAATGCTCCGCCTTAAATCATGAAGATTACGTCATGGCCGCGCGGTATTGGCGGGTGCGCCGCGCGATAAACCATTGGTCACGCACCAGGGCCAGCCAGGGCGCGACCTTAGCATTCGGCAGGCGACCACGGCTCAGGCGGCGCATCTGGTCACGCACCACCGCCAGGGTGGCGAGGGAGGCCAGAGGCTTGCGCTTCCAGTCGATGGGTTTGAGTTGCGGGTTGAGGTCGCGGCCTTCGCGCCAATGTTTGATCAGCTGTGGCTCCAGGGTCAGGGCGGTGGCGATGCCGGCCATGGCGATGCCGCTGTCCAGCACCTGCTGCACGATGGGCAGGCGGCGAATCCCGCCGGTGACCATCACCGGCATGCGGGCGACGCTGGCCATCTGCGCGGCAAAGTCGAGGAAGTACGCTTCACGGGCCAGGGTCCGGCCGTCCCGCGCTTCGCCTTGCATGGCCGGGGCTTCGTAGCTGCCGCCGGACAATTCCAGCAGGTCGATGGGCAGCGGGTTGAGCATTTCCACCACTGCACGCGCATCGGTTTCATCGAAACCGCCGCGCTGGAAATCCGCCGAATTGAGTTTGACCGCCACGCAAAACGACGGGCTGACGCTGGCGCGCACGGCGTGGATCACTTCCAGCAGCAGGCGTGCGCGGTTTTCCAGAGAACCACCCCAACGGTCGGTGCGGTGGTTGCTGAGCGGCGAGAGAAACTGGCTGAGCAAATAACCGTGGGCACCGTGGATTTGCACACCGGTAAACCCGGCTTGCTCGGCCAGGCGCGCGCTGGTGGCGAAGCGTTTGATCACGTCCTGGATATCGTCTTCGGTCATGGCCCTGGGCTTGGCGAACATCTTCGAAAAGCTGCCCAAATCCAGCGCGACAGCGGACGGCGCCAGCGCTTGCTGACCCAGGTTGGCCATGGTCTGGCGCCCCGGGTGGCTGAGCTGTACCCAGAAGTGCACGCCTTTGGCCCGGGCCACGTCGGCCCATTCGCGGAAGCTGGCCAGGTGTTGTGCGTTTTCCAGGGCCACGCCGCCGGGGCCGGTCATGGCGCGGCGGTCAACCATCACATTGCCGGTGATCAGCAGGCCGGGCTCACCGTCTGCCCAGGCCTGGTACAGCTGCTTCAACTGGCGGGACGGGGCCTGATTGGCATCGGCCATATTCTCTTCCATCGCCGCCTTGGCGATACGGTTGGCGATGACTTGGCCGTTGGGCAGGTGCAAGGCTTCAAAGGGTGACATGGGTTGACTCCTGAGCGGGGGAGGCCTCAGGCTAAGCTTAAAGTTAACTTTAATGTCAAGCAGGCGTTGGGATGAATATTGGGGAACTGGCAAAACAGAGCGGTTTGGCGGCGTCGCGTATCCGCTTTTATGAGACGCAAGGGCTGATCAGCCAGGTCGGGCGCCAGGCCAATGGTTACCGGCGTTATTCCGAGGAAGCCTTGCAAACCCTACAGTTGATTCAGAGCGCGCAGCAGGCCGGGTTTACGTTGCAGGAGCTCAAGGCATTGATGCCGGCGCCGGGCGAGCACAAACGCGAGGAATTGATTGAAGCGCTGGAACGCAAGGTGGCGCAGATCGAAGAGATGCAGGCGCAACTGGCGCGTAGCAAGGCGCAGTTGCTGGGTGTGATCGAGGCGGTGCGGGCGCAACCGGAAGGGGTGCCGTGCTCCATGGGGCAGAAGCAGATGCTGGCGTCGATTAAGCCAAATGCACAATCCTGAATATGCAGCCATTCGAATGTGGGAGGGGGCAAGCCCCCTCCCACATGAATTGTGTTGCAGTAATTAGCGGCGGCGGAACAGCGGCAGCGGCTCATCCGTTGCAGCCTGGTACGTCACCGAGAAGTCCTTGAGGCTTTCCAGCGCTTCGTACGGGTCTTTGTCGGCGCGCAAGGCGAAGGCATCGAACCCGCAGCGGCGCAGGTAAAACAGCTGGTCGCGCAGCACATCGCCAATCGCCCGCAGCTCGCCCTTGTAACCATAACGGTCACGCAGCAGGCGCGCGTTGGAGTAGTTGCGACCGTCGGTGAAGGCCGGGAAGTTCAGCGCGATAACCTGGAAATGCTCCACGTCTTCGCCGATTTCCTCGGCTTCTTCATCGGCGTCCAGCCATACACCCAGGCCGCCGTCGCGGGCCTTGAGGGCGTGGCCGTGCTCGCGCCACAACGCCAACGGCACGATCAGGTCGTCGCAGTTGGAGATGCCGTCGAAGCTCGCGTCCTTGGGCAGCAGGTGCCAGGTTTCGTCGAGGACTTCGTTGTTCTTAATGATTCGCTGCATAGACGCGCTCCTTGAACAGGTCAATGCCGATGCGCTGGTAGGTGTCGATGAAACGCTCATCTTCGGTGCGCTGTTCGATGTACACGTCGATCAGCTTGCCGATCACCTCGGGCATGGCTTCCTGGGCGAAGGACGGGCCAAGGATCTTGCCCAGGCTCGCATCGCGGCTGGCGCTGCCACCCAGGGACACTTGGTAGAATTCTTCGCCTTTCTTGTCCACGCCCAGGATGCCGATGTGGCCGACGTGGTGGTGACCACAGGCGTTCATGCAACCGGAGATGTTCAGGTCCAGCTCGCCGATGTCGAACAGGTAGTCCAGGTCGTCGAAACGGCGCTGGATGGATTCGGCAATCGGGATCGACTTGGCGTTGGCCAGGGAGCAGAAATCGCCGCCCGGGCAGCAGATGATGTCGGTCAGCAGGCCGATGTTCGGCGTGGCGAAACCGCCTTCGCGCAGCTCGCCCCAGAGGGTGAACAGTTGGCTCTGCTCGACGTCCGCGAGGATGATGTTCTGCTCGTGGGAGGTGCGCAGTTGGCCATAGCTGTAGCGGTCGGCCAGGTCGGCGACGGCGTCCAGCTGCTTGTCGGTGATATCGCCCGGCGCTACGCCGGTCGGTTTCAGCGACAGGGTCACGGCCACATAACCCGGCTTCTTGTGCGCCAGGGTGTTGCGGCCACGCCAGCGGGCAAAGCCTGGATGCTCTTTATCCAGCGCGGCGAGTTCGGCGTCCTGATTGCTCAGGGCCTTGTACTCAGGGTCGACGAAGTGCTTGGCGACACGGTGCACTTCGGCTTCGGTCAGGGTGGTCTGGCCGCCGCGCAGGTGTTCCATTTCGGCGTCGACTTTCTGGGCAAACACCTCAGGGGTCAGCGCCTTGACCAGGATCTTGATTCGCGCCTTGTACTTGTTGTCACGACGGCCATAGCGGTTGTAGACCCGCAGGATCGCGTCGAGGTAGCTGAGCAGGTCCTGCCACGGCAGGAACTCGTTGATAAACGCGCCAACCACCGGGGTACGGCCCAGGCCGCCACCCACCAGCACGCGGAAACCCAGCTCGCCGGCCGCGTTGTACACCGGCTCCAGGCCGATATCGTGTACTTCGATGGCAGCGCGGTCCGAGGTCGAGCCATTGACGGCGATCTTGAACTTGCGCGGCAGGTAGGCGAATTCGGGGTGGAAGGTGGTCCACTGACGCACGATCTCGCACCACGGGCGCGGATCGATCAGCTCGTCGGCGGCGACGCCGGCGAATTGGTCGGTGGTCACGTTGCGCAGGCAGTTACCGCTGGTCTGAATCGCGTGCATCTGCACGGTCGCCAGTTCAGCCAGGATGTCCGGCACATCTTCCAGCGCCGGCCAGTTGAACTGCACGTTCTGGCGGGTACTGATGTGGGCGTAGCCTTTGTCGAAGTCGCGGGCAATCTTGGCCATCATGCGCATCTGGCGCGAAGTCAGCTGGCCATAAGGCACGGCCACCCGCAGCATCGGCGCAAAGCGCTGAACATAAAGGCCATTTTGCAGGCGCAGAGGGCGGAACTCTTCTTCGCTCAGTTCACCTGCCAGATAGCGTCGGGTCTGATCACGGAACTGCTTGACGCGGTCCTCAATGATGCGCTGATCGTATTCGTCGTATACGTACATATAGGTCCTGTTCTCGGCAAATCTGCGCGCACGGCCGCGCACTCCCAACGGAGCCGGCGCACGATACCAGTTTGCGTTTATGCGCAAAAGTGATGTTTGAGTATATGCAAATAACCAAATTGAATAATGAGAACGGTTATCGGGATACCCACATTTGTCATGCGGGCAATCCTCAACTTTACTGTGAGCGTGTTTACCTGCAGTCACCTACAAAACCGACAAGAGGCGATGCGATGAGCAATTCGACAAAAGCCCGTAAACCCGACAGTACCGTGGATGCCTGGGCGATTTTATTCTTGATAATCCTGGTGGTGGGAACTGCCGTGTTCTGGGTCAGCCATCAATAGGAAGACGGCGTGATCCTAAGGCAAAAAATGAGGGAGCAGCCGCGCTGCTCCCTCATTTTTTCGCCTACACGCCAGCCAGGTGCAGCACCAGCTTGACGATGCCGAACAGCGCCAAGGCAAAGATCGCCGTGAACAGAACTCCCAAGAGCACAAAGTGGCTGGGCTTGCCGTGGGTGAAGTCGCGGGCGCGGTTTTTGCCGCTTTGCACGCCGAATGCCGCTGCCATCACGCTGTGCAGCATCTGCCAGAACGTCGGTGGTTTGTTGTTGGAGTCGTCCATGTGGCCCTCGGATCGTGGTGACAAGCCCAATGCTCCCCACAGGATAGTCAACTTATAGCTATTTACTGCCTTGCAGGGCGGCGTGGCCGTTGTACTGGAACTCTTTAACCCGAGTTTCCAGGAGTCACCTCATGGCCCTTTCAACCCCAGCGCCGGACGAAGGCCTGCACACCGCGCTGATCAAACACCGCCTGCCACTCTGGCTCACCCACAGCGCCAGCGCGGATATCCGCCGTCTGCGCGGTGGCGTGCAGCCCGGCCCGGCGCCTGCCTGGCTAAGTGATGCCCCGGCCGAGCTGCGTGCTGCCCTGAGCGCTAGCCAGCTGCGCAGCCACGCGTCCAACCAGGTCTTGGCCAAGACCTTGAAACCGCTCAAGGGCCCGGCCGCCTTTGCCCAGCCGTTGCTGGAGGCCGCATTGCAACAGCGTTTCGGGCAGGCCCCCGACGTGCATCAAAACGCCTTGTTCTATCTACGTTATCGCCAGGCCACCGTGCAGCACACCTTGCTCCAGGCTGCCTTGTTGAATTTCGAGGGCAACGAAACGTTCTCCGAGGTGGCGCTGGGTGAAACCAGCGCCCTTGCCCCCGTCGGGGCGTTGAAAACCGACTACGGCACGTTCACGCGAGGCGGATGGCCGGCGCGCTATCGCTACACCGAGAAGTTGCCGATAGCGCCGCAGGACTTCGCGACGATGTGTCGCCACCTGGACCTGGGCAAGCAGTACCAGAACCATTTGAAGCAAGTATTCGACGCGCCGGACACAGCACTCCAGGTTCGCGCGCAGATGATCCAGGCACAAAAGGACCTGCTCGCGGTGCGGCTGCACACGGCGCGGATCAAGCACGAGGTCAGCGCGTCGTTCTATGCCGTGTTGCTCAAGCTGCTGGCCGGCGCTGAAAGGCTCACGCTGGACGGTCGACCCTTGGGTTACACCCAGTTGTCGGTCCTCGGTTGCCCCTTGGGCGAAGTGGTGCTGATCGGCCCGCCAGCCGGGCGTTTGGTCGCCTGGATTGCCGGCGCGCCGCTGTACCCGCTCAAGGAATATGCGTCGATGCAGGCGTTTGAAAAAGACTTGGCGATCAACCTGCGCTCACGCACTTATCAGCGGCTGTTGGCCAGCCGCGTGCCACAGGGCGATGCGCCAGCCTTTTTCAAGCGGCTGCAAGAGAAGCTCTTTACCTACCGCTGGAATGCGGCCAAGGGCGTCCAGGAGCAGGTCTACGATGAGCAGATCAACCTGAACCTGCGCGAAAGTCGCATCACTGGCGAGCTGTTTGGCGCGCTCTACGAAAAACATGTGCAACGCCTCAAGAAGGGTGCCCTCAAGCTCGCCGTGCCGACGGCCGAGGCCGATCGCAAGGCGGCCCAGGAGCGCCATCAGTACTGGCTCGGCCTGGGCATGAACCTTTTGAATGTGGCGGCGTTTTTTGTGCCCGGGTTGGGCGAGTTGATGTTGGTCGTGACGGCCATTCAAGTGGGCATGGAGGTGTACCACGGCATCGAATCGTGGAAGCAGGGCGACCTGGATGCGGCCTGGGCCCATCTGGAATCGGTGGCGCTGAATGTGGCCTTTATGGCAACGCTGGCGGGCACGGGCGTGCTGCTTAGGCGCCCACCAATGATTCAAGTGTCGAAATGGGTCGACGGCCTGGTGCCGGTCAAGCTGCCCAGTGGTGAAGCGCGCCTGTGGAAGCCCGACCTTGAACCCTACCGCAGTGACGTGGTGCTCGACCCGGCGCTGCAGCCCAATGCCCAGGGCCAATACGAGGTAGATGGCAAAATCTATGTGCGCATCGGAGCGGGCGTCTACGAAAAAGGCTTTGATACCCAACTGAAAAAATGGCGGATCAAACACCCGCGCGACCCCGAGGCCTACCAGCCGGAACTGCACGGCAACCAGGCCGGAGCGTGGCGTTCTATCCACGAACGACCTCGGGACTGGTCGCGCCTGACCCTGCTGCGGCGCCTGGGGCATGCAACCCGCAGCTTCGCCGACGACACCCTGTTGCGCATTGGCGATATCAGCGGCGCATCCGACGAGGCACTGTGCAAAATCCATCTTGATGGTTCGCCTTTGCCGGCACCCCTGGCCGATACATTGCGGCGGTTCAGGGTTGATCAGCCGACCACTTTCGCCGAAGCCCCGTTGCGCGACAGCGAGTGGCTACAGCGGCGTTTCCCGGGGCTGCCCAGGGAGGCCATGGCTGAGGTACTGGCGCAGGCCAGCGAGCCTGAGCGTGTGCAGATCCGCAGCAGCGGCCGGGTGCCGGCGCGGCTGGACAACCTTGCGCGCGCCCAGGCCCAGCAAGTGCGCTTGAGTCGGGCGATCGCCGGGCTGCACCGAGACAGCCTGGCCAGCGCCGACAGCGATCGCCTGGCATTGCACAGCCTGGAGCAACTGCCGGGCTGGCCGGGGAATATTCGCCTGGAGGTGCGCGCGGACGCCTTCGACGGGGTATTGCTGGACAGCATCGGCCCTGAAGCGGCACCGGTCCGTAGATACCTGGTCAAGCACGACGGTACCTTCCTGGCCTGTAACGAGCGCGGCGAGCCGCTGGCCAACGCTGTGCCCGATGCGCACAACGCGTATCAATCGATCCTGCAGGCCTTGCCTGAGGCCGCGCGGCGCGATATGGGGTTTGCGCGGGTCGGCCAAGAGGCCGAGTTGCAACGCGCGTTGGCCGATTATGCGGTGAGCCATCGCACACGCATGAGTGCCTTCCTGAAGCAGCGCGTGGCGCGCTCCAGGCCGCAATGGCGCCTGTCGAACACGCGCGCGGGGTTCACACTGAGTGGTCGTGGTGACGCGTTTGCCGTGGATGCCTCCCTGGTGACTCGGGTGCAGGATTTGTACCCCGAACTCAGCAGCGAGCAGGCCAGCCGTTTTGTGCGGGCGCGGTTGCGTGGCGGCGACACGACGCAGCAGGTGTTCAACCTCCTGGCGAACCGACGGCGCGAGTTTGACACCCTGCGCGCCACCCTTGAGGAATGGGCACAGGCAACCGGTGAACCCCTGCATCTGCCCTCCGCACGCCGGCAAGTTGCTGAGGCGCTGACGCAATGTTGGCGGCAAAACCTGTATCGCGGGATACCGCCCCATGCGCGATTCAACCTCGGCGTTGAGCACCGCCTGCCGGCCTTGGCGGCAGATTTTTCGCATGTACAGGCCTTGCGGTTGGAGGGCCCCGCGCTGCTGGGTGACGACGGCGCGGCGTTGTTCCAACTGTTTCCCCGAGTACAGCACCTTGAAGTGTCTGTGATGCAGGCCGACCTGGGCTCCGTGGGCGAGCGTTTGCGCGACTTGCCGGGCATCACCCAGCTGTCGATCAATGGCCCTGAACTGAATCTGGCCACAGGGCTTGAGCCTGTATTGACCGGCATGCCACAGCTGGAGCGGCTGGCCCTCAGGGGAGCCCTGGAAAGCCTGGATGTCAGTGGCCTGACAGACCTGCGAACCCTGGAAGTCAGCGGGTCGCTCGCGGCGTTCCCCGAAGGGCTTGTGATGCTGGAACGGCTTGAAGCCGCGAGGCTGCAGGACACACGGATTTGCACGGTGCCCGAGGCCGTCTTTGCCGGGCATGAGCGGCTGTGGCGAGGCCTGGAATTGAACTGGTCGACGTTTGAACCCGAAGCGGCCATGCGCGTGTTTGATTACCTGCACGATAACCCGGCGCATCTGGTGGATGAGGCGCAGTGGGTGCAAGCGTATTGCGCGGGTGCCCTTCGCTCCATGAAGGGCGCGTTGGCCCGTGATGTGCCGTCGCAGCTTTCAGGGCGTGCGCGCGTGCTGCAGGTCAATGAATTGCGCAATGAGCACCGGCAATTACTCGCCGAGCTGGAGGCTTGGAAAACCCGCGGGCTGGAGGTTGGCCGTCAGCAGCAGGAGGGGGTCTACCGCGAACGCGCGGCCGACAATGTGCTCGCAAGCTGGCGTGAAGGGCTTGACCGTCGCGTGGCAGGCGATACCGCGCCAGGCGAGGCCTACACCGACAGCCTGGACCTGTCGGGAGGCGGCCTGGCGAGCCTGCCGCAGTTGCCGATGCAGGGCTTTGCCCACGTGCGGTTTTTGAGCCTGAACGGTATACGCGTGTCCGTCGAGGCGTTGGATGGGCTACTGGACCAGTTCCCAATGCTGTACCGACTGGACCTGGCCCGCAACAGCCTGGCGCTGTTGCCGTCGCGGCTGAGTGAGCTGCGCCTGCTCGAGCACCTGGATCTTTCCTATAACGAGCTGACGCTGACACACGCCATGCAGCAGCAGTTGAATGAATTGGGCAACCTTCAGGAACTGAGCCTGGCATACAACCGGGTGGGCCGCTTGGACGTACGGGCGTTGAAGCAATTGCGTGGTTTAAACCTCAGCCATAGCGGCATTGCCACGTGGCCCGAGGGCGTGCTGGACTTGCCCGCGCTGCGCCGCCTGGACTTGAGCCACAGCGCAATCACCGAGATCCCCGCGCAGGCGCTCACCGAGCATCAAACGCTCATGCAAGGCACCCAACTGCGGGGCTGTCGCCTGGGGCCGCAGGCGCTTGCGGATTTACAACGTTTCGAGCCGCCCCTGCCCCCCAGCGTCAATGCCGAGCTGCAACGCCTTGCCCAGCATCTGGAGCCCCAGGCGCTGGCCGAGTTGCAACGCCGCATGCTTCAGCACATGGGCGGTGACGCACCGCTCGGCATCCCCCGCGACCTGCTCGCGCGGGGCCTCACGGGTTGCGATCCCGAATATTTCCCGCTGGAAGTCGCGGACGACCCTGGCCTGTTGCTCGATGTGCCCGAGGGCTTGCCAGGTGGTGAGCAGCAGCAAATGCTGACGCGCCAGTTGAATACCTGGATCGATATTCGCGCCTACCGCGAGGGTAGTGGCTGGGTCAGTGCGGTTGACCGGCGCCGGGCGGCAGACCGAATCCTGCAAAGCTGGCGAAACCACCTGCACGCTCAGCCGGAGGGCGACGCAACCACGCTGGATTTGTCCGCGCTGTGCCTGGGCGACTTGCCCGCGCTGGGGCATCGCTTCGAGCATGTCACCACGCTGAACCTGAGCGCCGTCCGGCTCACGGAGCAGGGCTCTAACGGGTTTGTGCGCGCGTTTCCTCAACTGCGTCGTCTGATCCTCAGTCGCAACGGGCTCAGCCGGTTGCCGCCGGCGGTGCACGAATTGCCGGCGCTGGAGGCGCTGGACCTGGGCGGCAACGCCTTTAATGACCTGGACATTACCGCGCTCCCCCGGTTGGAAACCCTCGACCTGCGCGACAATGGCCTGACGGACTGGCCGGCGGGATGCCTGGCGGCGCCGCGCCTGCGCAACTTGAACCTGAGCAACAACCGCATCGAAAGCATCCCCGACGATGCCTGGTACCCGGAGCACCTCGGCTTGATGGCTGGCACGGACCTGTCCGATAACCTGCTGCTGGCCCCCGACCTGCGCAGGTTGCACGACTATTTCCTCGACACCGGCCATGGCCTGGGTTTTTCCGAGGCCGAGATTGACGAGTTGCTGGACGGCTACGAGGAGACGAGCGAGGACGAGGGAGAGGCGCATCCCGAATTACAGTCGCCTCAGGCGCAGAAAAACCAATGGTGTTCCGAAGTGTTGGCGGATTCGAAAAAACAGGCGCTATGGGACGAACTCAGCGCCGCCGAAGGCAGCGCCGACTTTTTCTTCATCCTTTCCCAACTGAGGTATGCCGAGGACTTCAGCCGCGATCGCATCGAGCTGACGCGTCGGGTCTGGGACGTGCTGGAAACTGCACACCAGAGGCCTGAAGTGAGGGAGATGCTGTTTGCCAAGGCTGCGCAGGCGACGCAGACGGTTACCTGCGGCGATGGCTGGAGCCTGTTGTTCAGCGACCTGGAGATTGGCGTTTATGAGTTCAAGGCGCTCAATGCAGTGGCGCCGGGCGAGGAGGGTCTCAGCCTGTTCAAGTTGGCTCGCGGCATGATCCGCCTGGAAGAGGTCGAGGCCAGCGCCGCGACTGCCATCAGCCAACGCCCGCGAGTCGACCCGGCCGAAGTACGCCTGGCCTATCGGATTGGCCTGGCAAAAAGGCTGGGACTGCCGCGTCAGCCGTCCAGCATGATCTACCAGGACCTCGCGAACGTACCGCAGGCGGATATCGACAGTGCCTACAGCCGCATCATCGCCGGCGAAAGCGCCCCGGCATTTGCCGACAAGCTGGTGGCGCGCAGTTATTGGGTGGAATACCTGAAGCGAAAGTATCCCGCCGAGTTTGCCGAGCAGGCGCGGCAGCATAATGCCAGGGTCGACGCCCTGGACGCACGGCACGCGGACCTCAACCCGCAATACCTGGCGGACTCAGTGGTACTGGACCGCCAGCGTACCCAGGAGGCGACGGCGCTTGCATTGCAACTGACGGCGCGCGAGCGCACCGCGTTCGGCGTGTAAACCGGGGGGGGCGGCTGAACACCGCGCCCCGGTCTGGATCAGTTGTCGTAGCCCAGGTTCGGTGCCAGCCAGCGCTCGGTCACGGCCAGGTCCTGGCCTTTGCGCGCGGTGTAGCTGTTGACCTGGTCCTTGTCGATCTTGCCCACGGCAAAGTACTGCGCCTGCGGGTGGGCGAAGTACCAGCCGCTGACCGCCGCCGCCGGGAACATCGCGTAGTGCTCGGTGAGGAACACGCCGCTGCGGCCGGCCTGCATCTCGCGGGCTTCAGGGTCGAGCAGTTGGAACAGCTGGGCTTTTTCGGTGTGGTCCGGGCACGCCGGGTAGCCCGGGGCAGGGCGGATACCGCTGTACTGTTCCTTGATCAGCGCTTCGTTATCCAGTTGTTCGTCCTTGGCATACCCCCAGTGTTCTTTACGCACCTGCTGGTGCAGCCATTCGGCGCAGGCCTCGGCCAGGCGGTCGGCGAGGGCCTTGACCATGATCGAGTTGTAGTCGTCGCCCGCGTCCTGGTAGGCCTTGGCGACTTCTTCGGCGCCGATGCCGGCGGTGGTGATGAAGCCACCGATGTAGTCGGTCACGCCGCTGTCCTTGGGCGCCACGAAGTCGGCCAGGGAGAAGTTCGGCTTGCCGTCGGTCTTGATGATCTGCTGGCGCAGGTGGTGCAGTTTGGCAATTGGCTGCCCATCGTCGCCGTAGACTTCCAGGTCGTCGTCCTGCACCTGGTTGGTCGGCCAGAAGCCGAACACGGCGCGGGCGCTGATGAGTTTTTCGTCGATCAGCTTGGCGAGCATTTCCTGGGCATCGGCGTACAGCGCGGTGGCGGCTTCACCGACCACTTCATCCTCGAGGATGCGCGGGAATTTACCGGCCAGGTCCCAGGAGATAAAGAACGGCGTCCAGTCGATGTACTCGGCCAGCACCTTGAGGTCGATGTTGTCCAGCACTCTGGCACCGGTAAAGGTCGGCTTGACCGGCGTGTAGGTGCTCCAGTCGAACTGCGGCTTTTTGGCGATGGCCGCCGGGTAACTCAGGCGCTCGGTGCGTGCACTGCGGTTGGCGGTGCGCTCACGCACGTCGACGTATTCCAGGCGGGTCTTCTCGACAAACGCCGGCTTCAATTCCTTGGACAGCAACTGCGTGGCCACGCCCACGGCGCGGGAGGCGTCGGTGACGTAGATCACTGCGTCATTGCTGTACTTGGGCTCGATTTTCACCGCCGTGTGCGCCTTGGAGGTGGTGGCGCCACCGATCATCAACGGCAGGTGGAAGTCCTGGCGCTGCATCTCACGGGCGACATGCACCATCTCGTCCAGGGACGGGGTGATCAGGCCGGACAGCCCGATGATGTCGCACTTCTGTTCCTTGGCCACCTGCAGGATTTTCTCGGCCGGCACCATTACGCCCAGGTCGACAATGTCATAGCCGTTGCAACCCAGCACCACGCCGACAATGTTCTTGCCGATGTCGTGCACATCGCCTTTTACCGTAGCCATCAGGATCTTGCCCTTGGCTTCCGGCTTGTCGCCTTTTTCCAGCTCGATGAACGGGATCAAGTGAGCCACGGCCTGCTTCATCACGCGGGCGGATTTCACCACCTGGGGCAGGAACATTTTGCCGGCGCCGAACAGGTCGCCGACGATGTTCATGCCGGACATCAGCGGGCCTTCGATCACTTCGATCGGGCGCGCGAATGACTGGCGGGATTCCTCGGTGTCTTCGACGATGTGGGTGGTGATGCCCTTGACCAGCGCGTGTTCCAGGCGCTTGTTTACCGGCCAGCCGCGCCATTCCTCGGTTTCGGCTTCCTTGACGCTGCCGTCGCCCTTGTACTTGTCGGCAATGGCGAGGAGGGCGTCGGTGCCCTCCGGGGTGCGGTTGAGCACCACGTCTTCCACCGCGTCGCGCAGCTCGGCCGGGATCTGGTCGTAGATCTCCAGCTGGCCGGCGTTGACGATGCCCATGGTCAGGCCGTTGCGGATCGCGTACAGCAGGAACACCGAGTGGATCGCCTCGCGCACCGGGTTGTTGCCACGGAACGAGAACGATACGTTGGACACGCCACCGGACGTCAGCGCATACGGCAGCTCGTCGCGGATGTAGGCGCAGGCGTTGATGAAGTCGACGGCGTAGTTGTTGTGTTCCTCGATACCGGTGGCCACCGCGAAGATGTTCGGGTCGAAGATGATGTCTTCCGGCGGGAAGCCGACTTCATTCACCAGGATGTCGTAGGAGCGTTTGCAGATTTCTTTCTTGCGCGCTTCGGTGTCGGCCTGGCCGGCTTCGTCAAAGGCCATCACCACCACCGCGGCGCCGTAGCGCTTGCACAGTTTGGCGTGGTGAATGAACTGCTCGACGCCTTCCTTCATGCTGATGGAGTTGACGATGCCCTTGCCCTGGATGCACTTGAGGCCGGCTTCGATCACGTCCCACTTGGAGGAGTCGATCATGATCGGCACGCGGGAGATGTCCGGCTCGCCGGCAATCAGATTGAGGAAGGTGACCATGGCCTTCTTCGAATCGAGCATGCCCTCGTCCATGTTGATGTCGATCACCTGGGCGCCGGCTTCCACCTGCTGCAGGGCGACTTCCAGGGCCTCGGTGTAGTTGTCTTCGCGGATCAGGCGGGCAAAGCGCGCGGAACCGGTGATGTTGGTGCGCTCGCCGACGTTGACGAACAACGAGCTGCGGTCAATCGTGAACGGCTCCAGGCCCGACAGACGGCAGGCCTTGGGGATGTCCGGGATCGGGCGCGGCGCATAACCGGCCACGGCCTTGGCGATGGCTTCGATGTGGCCCGGCGTGGTGCCGCAGCAGCCGCCGACGATGTTGAGGAAGCCGCTCTGGGCGAACTCTTCGATGACCTTGGCCGTTTCCGACGGCAGTTCGTCGTATTCGCCGAATTCGTTGGGCAGGCCGGCGTTGGGGTGCGCGGACACGTGGGTGTTGGCCTTGTTCGACAGCTCCTCCAGGTACGGGCGCAGCTCGCTGGCGCCCAGGGCGCAGTTGAGGCCTACCGAAATCGGCTTGGCGTGGGCCACGGAGTTCCAGAACGCTTCGGTGGTCTGGCCCGACAGGGTACGGCCGGAGGCGTCGGTGATGGTGCCGGAAATCATGATCGGCAGTTCGAGGTTCAGCTCTTCGAACACGCCTTGCACGGCGAAGATCGCCGCCTTGGCGTTGAGGGTGTCGAAGATGGTTTCGATCAGGATCAGGTCGGCGCCGCCCTCGATCAAGCCTTTGGTGGCCTCGGTGTAGTTTTCTACCAGTTCGTCGAAGGTCACGTTGCGGTAGCCGGGGTTGTTCACGTCCGGCGACAGCGAGCAGGTACGGCTGGTCGGGCCGAGTACACCGGCGACGAAACGTGGCTTGGCCGGGTTTTCGGCGGTCTTGGCGTCGGCGATCTTGCGCGCCAGGCGTGCGCCTTCTACGTTCAGTTCATAGGCCAGCTCTTCCATGCCGTAGTCGGCCATGGAAATGCGCGTGGCGTTGAAGGTGTTGGTTTCGAGGATGTCGGCGCCGGCATCCAGGTAGGCTTTCTCGATGCCGCCGATCACGTCCGGGCGGGTGATGACCAAGAGGTCGTTGTTGCCCTTGACGTCGCTTGGCCAGTCGGCGAAACGTTTGCCACGGTAATCCTGCTCCTCAAGCTTATAGCTCTGGATCATCGTGCCCATGCCGCCGTCGAGGATCAGGATGCGTTCCTTGAGGGCTTGGTGGAGGGCTTGCAGACGAGCGCTACGATCGGGCATGGGACTACTCTAGGTCAGGCTTTACGGAGGGCGTGGATCATAGCAAACCTGTGCGCTTTTGGAGCATGGTAGGTTTTTGCATGAATATCGTTCATGTTGATGGCGTGTCGACATCGGTAGAATCGTCGGCAATTTTTCAGCGCACGCATTGAATCGGGACCGGATACATGTCACTTCGTCTTATCGTCAGCGCCGTCCTGGCATTGATCGCCAGTACCGCCCTGGCGGAAGGTTCCATTTCATACACGCGCGATATCCAGCCGATCTTCACCGAAAAGTGCGTGGCCTGCCATGCCTGCTACGACTCTGCCTGCCAGCTCAACCTGGGCAGTGCCGAGGGCGCGGCGCGCGGTGCGAGCAAAATGCCGGTGTACGACGGCGAGCGCAGCCAGGCCGCGCCCACCACGCGTTTGTTCTATGACGCCTTCGGCAAACAGGCCTGGCAGCAGAAAGGCTTTTATTCGGTGCTGGACGCCCAAGGCAGCCAGGCCGCCCTGATGGCGCGCATGCTCGAGCTGGGCCACAGCGCGCCGTTGCAGCCCAACGCCAAGTTGCCCGATGACATTGTGTTGGGCCTGAACCGTGAAAACATGTGCGCCGCGCCCGGCGAGTTCAATGCCTACGCCGGTGCCCGTCCCAGGGAAGGCATGCCGCTGGCGGTCACCGGCCTGACCGACCAGCAATACCAGACCCTGCAACGCTGGCTGGCCTCCGGCGCCCCGATTGACGAGCAGGGCCTGGCGCCGAGTGCCAAGGAAGCCTTGCAGGTGCAGCAGTGGGAAAACCTGTTCAACCAGCCGGGCGCCCGCGAAAGCCTGGTGGCGCGCTGGCTGTTCGAGCATTTGTTTCTGGCGCATATCTATTTCGAGAATGGCGAGCCGGGGCATTTCTTCCAGTGGGTGCGTTCGCGCACGCCAAGCGGCCAGCCCATCGACCTGATCGCCACGCGCCGCCCGAATGACGACCCAGGCACCCAGGTTTACTATCGCCTGTGGCCGGTACAGGGCGTGATCGTGCATAAAACCCACATCACGTACCCGTTCAGCGCGGCGAAAATGGCCCGCATCAAAGAGCTGTTCTACGCCGGCAACTGGCAGGTCAACGCCTTGCCGGGTTATGGTCCAGGGCGGCGCGCCAACCCGTTCGAAACCTTCGAGGCCATCCCGGCCAAGGCGCGCTACCAGTTCATGCTGGATAACGCCGAATACTTCGTACGCACCTTTATTCGCGGGCCGGTGTGCCGTGGGCAGATCGCCACGGACGTGATCCGCGACAATTTCTGGACCCTGTTCCAGGATCCTGACCACGACCTGTACATCAACGATGCCCGCTACCGCGGCCAGGCCACGCCGCTGCTGGCGATGCCGGGGCAGATCGACGACGTGGGCAGCGTGCTCAGCCTGTGGCTCAAGTATCGCGACAAACGCAATGAATACGAGGCCTTGCGCCGTGACAGCTACGCCGACCTGCCGCCGCCCAGCTGGTCGAGCCTGTGGGCGGGCAATGACAATGCGTTGCTGACCATCTTTCGGCATTTCGACAGTGCTTCGGTCAGCAAAGGCCTGATTGGCGAAGTGCCGCAGACGATGTGGCTGTTCGACTACCCGCTGCTGGAGCGCACCTATTACCAGTTGGCGGTGAACTTCGATGTGTTCGGCAACGTCTCCCATCAGGCTCAGACCCGCCTGTACTTCGACCTGATTCGCAACGGCGCCGAACAGAACTTCCTGCGCCTGATGCCGGCCGACAGCCGCGATGACTTTATGGACGACTGGTACCAGAACAGCGGCAAGATCAAGCTGTGGCTGGACTACGAAGCGATTGACGACGATAAGCCTACGGGGCTGCATCTGGATGAAAAGGATCCCAAGCGCGACTTTGCCAATCAATTACTCGGCCGTTATGGCGACCTGAACGCCAGCCCGGACCCGATCAACCGCTGCTCCGGCGCCTATTGCTCGCGCGACGGTATCGACCCGGCGTTGCAGGACGCCGAGCAAGCATTGAGCCGCCTGACGTCGCGGCCGGCGGCGGGGCTTAAAGTCATCGACCAGTTGCCCGAAGCCACGATGCTGCGTATTGAAACCGCCGGCGGCAAACGGGTGGTCTACAGCCTGCTGCGTAACCGCGCGCACAGTAACGTGGCGTTTCTGCTGGGTGAGGCCTATCGCTATCAGCCGGGGCTGGACACGCTGACGGTCTACCCAGGGGTGCTCAGCAGCTACCCGAATTTCATGTTCAATATCCCTGCACAGGAAGTGCCCGAATTCGTTGCGCAGATGGAGCGCGCCAAGGATGCCAATCGGTTTGGGAAGATTGTCGACCGCTGGGGCGTTCGGCGCAGCCACCCGTTGTTCTGGCAGTATTTTCACGATTTATCGCAGTACATCCGCGACACTACGCCCGTGGAAGACGGCGTGCTGGACATGAATCGCTACGAGAACCTTTAAGGCATGTATCAGACACACACCATCTGATAGTCAGTGGTCAGCGCGTCGACCAGTGCCTGAAGGCTGTCGAAACGCTGATGGAGGAGAGCACCGAACTCAGCGTCGTCAAGGTAGTACTTCGAGTTGCGACTCAGGATCGCTGATCGAGTCAGTTGGTTTTGCCGGTTTCGGTAATGCAAAATTGGCAGCTGGGTCAGGTTGCGCTCAAGGGAAAACATGCCCTTGCTGTGCAGCCGGAACTCGGGAAACGACGTCACGGGTGTGCCTGGCAGGTTGATCAACAGGTCGCATTGCAGCTTGATGGGGTGTTGCACGTTGCCATGGTACGTGGCTTCGCCAGGGTCTCTGAAGGCGTGTGCGGACAAGGCCCGGTCGACACTGCTGATACGTGCACCGACCGCGTTGGTCATATCGGCGATCCCTCGCACGCCCAGATACTGATTGACATGGGCGCAGCCGACCAGCGCTACCCAGCGGCTTGCTCCCCGTTGGACCTGATCGGCGTTTATCAGTTTTGCTGCGTGATAATTCATCGTGCGCAAACGCTGTTGCAGCATATCCAGGCTGAACGGCTTGATAGCGGCGATACTGCACGAGGCCAGGCAATCGATCGCAACCGGGCGTATGCCCTGTGCACGGGCTGTATCGATCAGTCGCCTGTAGGTGAACGCGTCATTGGCGTTGGTCACCTGGTCGATTTGCTGGAGCAGGGTTTTCAGCTCCGGGGTGTGTTCTCCGGTCCTGGAAAGGAAAAACCGGTCGAGGGCGGTTTGGTGCAGGTCCCAACTGAAGGCTTCCAGGTAGAGCACGCTTACGCCCTGCTGGTGAAAGGTGGGCATGTTTTCGATCAGAAACTGCCGTGCGATTGAGTGGGTGTGCATCTCTGCGACGACCAGGCCTGGGTGTTGATCAAGGATTTCCTCAATCAGGGCGCGCACGTCTGTGTGGTTGGCCTGCGCCAATCGTGGCTTGGGTGCAGGCCTGAATTGCACGAGGGAGCGCTGGGCGTCCTGGGTCAGCCTTTCGCGCACCGCTTCAAGATGGCGCTGAAACGCGCGAGTCGCCGGCGCGTAGAGCTGCGAATTCGCCAGGTTGAGTATGCCGAAGCGCTCGGTGGCAAAGGCCGCAAGCTCGTTGCGGTGAGCAGGGCTGAGGTGGTAGCTGTTCAGGGGGGTGTCGGCATCCGTGCGTGGGGCATCATCCCCCCCGCCGAGCAGGCGCAGCTGCCGTTCCCGGGGCACAGGCGACCATATGTCGGTCAGCTCATCCTGGGCGACAAGGTAGCGAATGTTGGGGAAGGCTGGGTCATGGATATAACGTTGTCCTTGTATTTGCAGGCTGGGGTGAAAGTCGTCACCTATCCGTACGAAATATTCCGATCCGGCGTTATTGCGATAGAGATTGCCGGACATTTGCCTGAGATCTTTCGAAGGCACCGGCACAAGGGGGTTGGCGGGTGCGGGGGGCAGGCTGCTCAGGGCAGGCGGCAGGGCAGAGGGGGTTGTCAGCACTACTCGACTGTTACTGCCGATAAGGGACCATATCTGGTTGGCTGCGGATCTGGACTTCTTTATTTGTGCCAGCATCAAGTAAATCTGGCGGATATGCGACAGTGCCGTAAACGTTGAGGTGACGGGCAGAAAACCAAGGATGTCGAGCCCGACTTCAACGCCGAACATGATTTTGTTCATGACCGACTGCTTTTTGACCTCGGCATTGGTGGTGGACTCGCTGCCAGCGCTATGCCTCAGGGTGTGGACTAACTGATCGTACATCGATTCATGCACATTCCCGTTGACGGGAACCAGGCGCAGGGTGTCGAACGGGTTGCCTGCCCGATGGCGCGAGGCGCTCAGAAAGGTCTTCATCCAGTCCTGGGAAAACGCCTTGTGTTCCAGGGAGCGTTTGCCTTCGGTGGTCAGCCGTTCCTGGAAATAGCGGACCCATGGGGGCGAGGAGGCCCACTGCTCTTTCAGCACGCATTTGAGTGTGCCGAGGTCCTTGAACTCCTTGAACTCCTGGCCGTCTGGCCCGTTTGGCGTATAGAGCACGACATTGGGGACGGAGGCCGGGTGTTGGGCGCTGAGCACCAGCACGTTGTTCAGCTCATAACCATTACGAGCCCTCGGGCTGTTGCCGATTTGCAGAATATTGGCAACGATCAGTTGGCCTTCTACGCTGCGCAGGGCTGGCAATGGATGATCAATCAATGCTTTGACCCATTCGTAGCCGCGGTTGAGCCGGTCAGGCAGGAACCGTGTGTTTTCCAAGTGCGCAACCAAGGCGTTGGCCTTAAGCGTGGCCAGGTACGCCCTTCGCCACGACTCACGCAGTTCTGCGCCCTGTACGATCATTTGTTCGTGTAATAACTCATCGTAGCCTTGGCCCGCGTCCAGATCCTTGGCGAGGGCGCGTAGTTCATCATTATTGAGGAGCACCTCTGTGGGGGCCTTGTGCAGGTAATGGGCGTGTAAACGGCTATTCGTGCGTGCCAGCAGTTTCATATAGGTCACGTCCCAAGGGTCGACGTTTCTCAGCACAAACTGGGTCAGTGTCATGCGTTCCAGATCGATTTTCTTCGGGTACTCAGCTGCGGGGCCACCAATGGTCGGGGTCGAGGATCCGGAAGGATTGATAGGGCTTGAAACGGTCGTAAAGACCACCTGCACCGTTTCCGGGTCGAGGTCGACGAAACGCGGCGCGAAGTACTCCTTAATGCGTTTGCGGGTATAAGCCTGCAACGAAGGGATCTGTTTTTGCATCAGCAAACGGGCCAGGGTCTTGTTTTGCGCATGGTCGTCGACCAGGTATTGCCGCAAACGTATCCCGTTGGCTGGATCGAGTGCGATATACCAATCCGGGCGATGTTTTTCGAGTAGCAAGATTGCGCGGGCTTTGAGCCCATGCCCAAGGTCCAGTAGAGGGCCGATATCGGCGGCGTGATCGAAAGCTTCCTGCAGCGCCGCGAAGTCTGTTTCATCTTTGGGCAGGGTCTGCCAAGTGAACGCCAAGTCACTTCGCTGCTGGTCCAGAAGGGCCTGGGCGGCATATTCAAAGATATTGCCTTCGACTGTGGTGAACGAAATGGATCGCTGAGGGTGCCGTTCGATCCTGCCATGGGCGTGCCATGGCACGTTACGTAGCAGTTGGTGGCGCGAGGTGGGTGCGGCCAGGCGAGCTTGCAGCGCCTGCTGGAGCGCCGGCAGGGAGTCAAAGGTTTGGATGCCATTGATGTTGCAGCACAGCACAACAGGGCCGCAGTCGGTGTCGGCGTTTATCGATGACCCTGGTGTCTTGGTTGTCAGGATGAATGTGTTGAGCAGGTCGATGTCCGGCAGGCCGTCTGCGATGTGCACACTCGCTTTCAGCGTGGAAGGGCGTTGCTGGGAGGGGGCGCTGGCCCGTTGGATAGCGCTCGGGCAACGGTACAAATGGTCCAGCATGTGCCTGAAGTGCAGGCCCAGCGTGCCATCCTCCAGACGCAGCGCTGCCAGGGCTTGCAGAGCACTGCGCTGGATGTCGGCCAGCCATTGCCGGCGCGTGCGAAGATCGGTGTCGGAGTAAGCGCCGTTCCAGAACGCATCGAGTTGTCGGGCGTAGAGTTGGTCCGGGCTGCGAACCATGGATTCGATCAACGATTCAAATGAGGGGTTGCTGTATAGGGTCGAATTCGCCGATTGCAGGCAGGCTCGGTAAAAGCCGTTATCTTGCAGGACGCCGCCTGCCCATGGCCTTTGTGCGAGGAGTCGTTGCAAACCATTGACGCTGTACCCCGCAGGCGCGTACACGCGGCGATCGGGGACGGTGATGAACCAGAGGTTCTTTTCGTAGCGTATTTCTTGCGCCTCAATCGGCGGCGGGCGTGTGGCGAACATGTTTTGTGCGTGCGAGTGAAGAACGCCGATCAGGCTATACGCACTGGGTTGTTGTTGGAGTAGTTGCTGCAGTTGCGTTTGGAAGCTGGCAATGTTTTCCAGATAAAACGACGAGGGTGAGTCTGGCATCGAGTTGATCTCGTGGGCGCTGTGAGCGGGATCAACGATGTTAAAACTGCCTGGCGCGGTGGCGGCGTAGATATATAACGGGTCGGGAGGCTGTTCCTGTGGGGGCTGGTTGACGTGCGTGCGCCGCGGATGGGGGCTGACCTTTTCCCGACAAAAATACTAGGACTTTGTACCTCGGTAATAATTTGGCGTAAACTGCCGGCAAGCCTGTGAGGAGTTTCCATGACTGCCATAACCATTACCGACGCCGCCCACGATTACCTGGCTGACCTGCTGTCCAAGCAGAACACCCCGGGTATCGGTATCCGCGTCTTCATCACCCAGCCCGGCACCCAATACGCCGAGACTTGCATTGCCTACTGCAAGCCTGGCGAAGAGAAACCTGAAGACACCGCCCTGGGGCTCAAAAGCTTCACCGCCTATATCGACAACTTCAGCGAAGCCTTCCTCGACGACGCCGTGGTCGACTACGCCACCGACCGTATGGGCGGCCAGTTGACCATCAAGGCGCCCAACGCCAAGGTGCCGAACGTCAACGCCGACAGCCCGGTAAACGAGCGCATCAACTATTACCTGCAAACCGAAATCAACCCGGGGCTGGCCAGCCACGGCGGCCAGGTCAGCCTGATCGACGTGGTTGAAGACGGCATCGCCGTGCTCAAGTTCGGCGGCGGCTGCCAGGGCTGCGGCCAGGCGGACGTGACGTTGCGCGAAGGCATCGAGCGCACCCTGCTGGAGCGTATTCCGGAGCTTAAGGGTGTACGCGACGTGACTGACCACACGCAGAAAGAAAACGCCTACTACTGAGTAAGGCGTTCACTGCGAACAAAAAAACGGCGCCCCGTGAGCGCCGTTTTTTTATGCCTAAAATTCAATTACTTGCACTATATACCTAACAAAGCAGATCAAGCCCCCTCCTACATTTTGTTTTTTATTTATTCAATTAAATCAATTATTTGATTTGTATTTATAAAGTGAAATGTCATGGTCGATAAAGGTGAGCATGCCCGGCCCGATACAACGACGACTCACTGAAATTGTCACTCGCCAACACCCGTCCCACCACAATCAGGGCCGTGCGCTTAAAGCCCTTGGCGGCGACTTTGTCGGCAATGTCACTGAGCGTTCCAACCGCCCAATCCTGATCCGGCCACGTGGCCCGGTGCACCACGGCAATCGGGCAATCCGCGCCATAGTGCGGCAGCAGTTCGGCGACGATCTTCTCCAGGTGGTTGACCCCCAGATGAATCGCCATGGTCGTACCGTGCCGTGCCAGGCTGTCGAAGTCCTCGCCGGCGGGCATGCTGGTTTTGTCGGCGTAGCGGGTCAGGATCACGCTCTGGGCGATGTCCGGCAGGGTCAGTTCGGTTTCCAGCAGTGCCGCGCAAGCGGCCACGGCCGTGACGCCGGGAATGATCTGGAACGGGATGCCCAGCTCGCGCAAATGGCGGATCTGCTCGCCAATCGCGCCATACAGGCTCGGATCGCCGGAGTGCACGCGGGCCACGTCCTGGCCTTTGGCGTGGGCTGCCTTGATCAGATCGATGATCTGCTCCAGGTGCAGCTCGGCGCTGTTAACTACCGATTCGGCCCGATGCCCCTCCAGTACCGCCGCCGGCACCAGCGAACCGGCATAGATGATCACCGGGCAACTGCGGATCAGCCGCTGGCCTTTGACGGTGATCAATTCCGGGTCGCCGGGGCCGGCGCCGATGAAGTAGACGGTCATGGACAATTCCTGTCGTAAAACGGGCGAGCATGAAGGTTGCTCATGTTCGGGAGGGGCGATTATCGAGGTTTTAGCCGGCGCAGGCCAATGCAAACGTGGCCTGGGGGTTTTTCTGGCGGGTGATCAGCAGGCGCGCTGGGGCATCGGCGAGGTGTTCGGCGAGGGCCAGGGCGGCGCTTTCGGCGACCCCGTAGCAGCCGGTATGGGTGAACGCCACGGCCGATTTGTGGCTCAAGCGGCTTTCATACGCGGCTAATTGCTCGGCGCTGAAACACTGCAAGGGCAGGTCCAGACGCTCGGCCAGTGCGAGCAGCCCCGGCTCAGCCTGTTTCAGATCAATGCTCGCCAGCGCGGTAATGCGCTGGCGCTCAATCCCGCCTTCGGCCAGGGCGCGGTCAAACAACGCCAGCAGGGTGTGAACCTCACAACCCCGCTGGCAGCCCAGGCCGGCCACCAGGGTCATGCCGAGTAGTGGTCGTCGCGGTTGCGGCGGAACAGCCAGGCGCTGATCAGGCCCAAGGCCAGCCAGAACGCCACATTGGTCAGTTGCGATGCAATTTTGAACTGCGCCTCCAGTGCTTCCGGCGCCAGCATCGAATGCACTTGCGGTTGTGGCGCGCCGATCACGTGAGGCACGGCCAGGATCGCCACGCCCAGCACTTTAAGCAGCCAGTTGCGACCAAACACCAGCAGCGCAATGCCGACGGCGGTAGACGCGGCGGTGCCGATCCACCAGATCTGGCGTTGTGCCAGGTCGGCAGCGGCGGTGCCCGGCAACTCCGGCGGCAGGCCCAGGGTCGGCGCCAGTACGAAGGTCGCGTAACCGGCCAGGCCCCAGAGCAGGCCCTGGGCCGTGCGAGTCGGCGTACGCAAGGTGTAGAGACCGGCCAGCATCAGGGCAAAACCAACCGCGACTACCAGATTGCCACCGGTGGTGGACAACACGCGCTGCCAGCCGTCTTCCGGCTCCCAGGCTTCGGCGTCATGGGTGTGAGCGGCAGCGCCGGCGGCATGTTCATGGGCCACTTCAGTGGCGGCCGGGGCTTTTTCAAAGGTTTCCGCCTGCAGAATCAGCGGTGCGACCCAGAAACTTTGCAGCAGGGTCAGTAACAGGGCAGCCAGCAGGCCGGTAAACCCTGCGGTTTGGGCAATACGCTTGATCATGTCGGCAGGTCTCAGTGGCACGGGAACGCGGCGCTGTGGCGGGTATCGTGGGCAGCGTTGTGCACTGCTTCGATATGCGAGAAGCCGGCGAAATACACCAGGCACGCGCCGAGGATCGACGCACCGATGGCGGCGGTCAGGCGTTGGCTCAGGGTGGCGGTGCTGCTGGCGGAGTGCGAAGTGCTGCTGATGATCGACATGGCGCGTCCCTTACGAGTGTCAGGGTGCACAGGCGCATGAAAACCCCGCGAGCCAGGCACGCAGGGTTCCGAACAGCGCCCGCCCACCGCGGGTTTGTTATCTGATTTTTTCGGGCCGGTCTCCGGGCTTGCGAGGGGCGACTTGTTAAACAGCCTTCCTCAGAAAAGCATCGCCTTCCCATGCAAATGCACAGTGGCCATGACGCTTCGCTCGCTTACCGTTGCGGGGGCAGCACCGGACTTACCATAGACCATGGCTCACCGGTTTCCCGTTTCACCCCGTGAGGGGCACCCGAAACAAGATGTGTAGGAGAGCATGGGCGGGCGACGGTAGTCAAATGCAGCGTGCCCCTGTAGCCTTGCACCCTCGAGGTTCTTCGGCCCAGGCCGAAGCTAAGAAGGGAACGCGGTTCAAGCCGCGGCTGCCCCCGCAACTGTGAAGGGTTCAACTGACTGCCACGCCACTGCCGACAAGGCGGGAAGGCGCAGCCAGCGCCGGTCGCAAGACCCGCACGCCCCAAGCCAGGAGACCTGCCTCGCAACCGATTTTCTACTTCAACCGGGCGGGGTGATCCGGTGACGAAATCCGCATCTGCGCGCCGCCGCAGGGCCTATCGTCCCGTATGCCCGCCCCAAAGGGCATCCGATGAAAACACTGGCCAAACTCCCCGTCACCATCGTTACCGGCTTCCTCGGTTCGGGCAAGACCACCTTGCTGCGCCATATGCTCGACAACGCCCAGGGCCGTCGCATTGCCGTGATCGTCAACGAGTTCGGCGAGCTGGGCATCGACGGTGAAATCCTCAAGCAGTGCTCCATCGGTTGCACCGAGGAAGAGGCCAATGGCCGCGTGTACGAGTTGGCCAATGGCTGCCTGTGCTGCACCGTGCAGGAAGAGTTCTTCCCGGTGATGCGCGAACTGGTTGCCCGCCGTGGCGACCTTGACCATATCCTTATCGAAACCTCCGGCCTGGCCCTGCCAAAACCGTTGGTGCAAGCCTTCCAGTGGCCGGAAATCCGCAGCGCCTGCACGGTTGACGCGGTGATCACCGTGGTCGACAGCCCGGCCGTGGCCGCCGGCACCTTTGCCGCCTTCCCCGACCAGGTCGACGCCATGCGCAAACTCGACCCGAACCTGGACCACGAGTCGCCGCTGCACGAACTGTTCGCCGACCAACTGGCCAGCGCCGACCTGGTGATCCTGAACAAATCCGACCTGATCAGCCCGGAAGACCTGGCCCGTGTGCGCCTGGAAGTCGCCGAAGAGCTGCCGCCAGCGGTGAAGATCATCGAAGCCAGCAGCGGTCGCCTGCCGCTGGACGTGCTGATCGGCCTGGGCGCCGGCTCCGAGGAACACATCGACGGGCGCCACAGCCATCATGATCATCACCACGAAGGTGAAGACGACCACGATCACGAC
Organism: Pseudomonas sp. AC463; assembly: GCF_979253585.1. Taxonomy (NCBI): domain Bacteria; kingdom Pseudomonadati; phylum Pseudomonadota; class Gammaproteobacteria; order Pseudomonadales; family Pseudomonadaceae; genus Pseudomonas; species Pseudomonas sp. AC463. The sequence goes on from NZ_CEEDDZ010000008.1 coordinate 114,063, forward strand.
GCCTTCGACTCCATCTCCATCGATCTGCCCCAAGCCGACGAAGCCCTGCTGCTCGACGCCCTGACCCAACTGGTGGTGCAACACGGCATTCTGCGTGTCAAAGGTTTCGCCGCCATCCCGAACAAGCCGATGCGCCTGCTGATCCAGGGCGTGGGCACGCGCTTCGACAAGCACTTCGACCGTGCCTGGGGCGCCGACGAAGCGCGCATCACCCGCCTGGTGCTGATCGGCCAGGAGCTGGACGCAGCCGGCCTCGAAGCGCAATTGCGCGCAGCCCTCAGCGTTTAACCCATGCACCTGCTCAGGACTCAGCCCGGTGGTTTCGTCTCGGACGACAATATTGCCGACCTTGGACAAACCCCCGCCGAGCTGGTGATCCTGTGCAGCGGCGACTCCAGCCTGGCGCTGCTGGCGGAAGCAGCCCGGCAGTTGCCCGACGACTTCCCGAGTTTTCGCCTGGCCAACCCTATGCAGGTGCAGAACCACGCCTCGGTCGACCTGTACGTCGATGAAGTGCTGCGCCACGCCAAGGTCATCCTGATCTCGCTGCATGGCGGCATCGGTTATTGGCGTTACGGTATCGAGCGCCTGGTGGAGTTGGCCGAGCGTGGCGTGCAACTGATCCTGGTGCCGGGGGATGATCGCCCCGATCCGGAGCTGAGCGGCCTGAGCACCGTCGGCGTCGAGGCGCGTGACCGTCTGTGGCACTTCCTGCGCCAGGGCGGCTTAAGCAATGCGCTGGATTTCTATCGCTGCCTCGCAAGCAGCCATCTGGGCCGCGACTACGCTTGGGCCGAGCCGCAGACCCTGCCGCGCACCGCGATCTATCACCCGCATAAAGCCAACGCGCGCCTGAACGACTGGCAGGCGGATTGGCACGCCGACTGGCCGGTGGCGGCGGTGTTGTTCTACCGCTCGCACTTGCAGGCGGCCAACACCGGCTTTATCGACGTGTTCTGCCAGCGCTTGCAGGCGGCGGGTCTTAACCCGTTGCCGATGGCGGTGGCCAGTTTGAAAGAGCCCGGCTGCCTGACGGTGGTCGAGGACCTGCTGGATGAAGTCGGCGCGGCGGTGATTCTGAACACCACCGGGTTTGCCCAATCGAGCCCCGAAGCGCCGCACTTGCGGCCGTTTCGGCGCAATATCCCGGTAATCCAGGCGATCTGCGCCCAGGACAACCAGCCTGGCTGGGAGGCCAGCGAGCAGGGCCTTGGCCCGCGCGACCTGGCGATGCACATTGCCTTGCCGGAGCTGGACGGGCGCATTATCAGCCGGCCGATCAGCTTCAAGGACCTGGCCTGGCGCAGCGAGCGCAGCCAGTCGGACGTGGTGTGCTACCGCGCCGCGCCGGAGCGCATGGATTTTGTCGCCGAACTGGCGCGACGCTGGGTCGAGCTGGCGCGGGTGCCGAATGCGGATAAACGCATCGCGCTGATCCTCGCCAACTACCCGACCCGCGACGGCCGCATCGGCAACGGCGTGGGCCTGGATACGCCGGCGGCCGCGCTGAATATCCTGCGTGCGCTGCAGGCCGAAGGTTACCCGCTGCCGGACGCACTGCCCGACAGCGGCACTGCATTGATCCACGACCTGCTCGGCGGCGTGACCAACGACCTCGACAGCCTCGACCTGCGCCCTTGCCATCAAAGCATGACGCTGGACGACTACCAGACGCTGTTCCAGCGCCTGCCGCCGGCCAACCAACAGGCCGTGCTGGCGCGCTGGGGCACACCGCATAACGACCCGATGTTTCGCGACGGCCGCCTGATGATCGCCGGCCTGCGCCTGGGCCTGACCTTTGTCGGCATCCAGCCGGCGCGCGGTTATCAGGTGGACCACAGCGCGGTGTACCACGACCCGGACCTGGTGCCGCCCCACGGCTACCTGGCGTTCTACTTCTGGTTGCGCCACACCTACGGCGCCCATGGCGTGATCCATGTCGGCAAGCACGGCAACCTCGAGTGGCTGCCGGGCAAGGGCGTGGGCCTGTCGGAAAACTGCTGGCCGGATGCGCTGCTCGGGCCGCTGCCGAATATCTACCCGTTCATCGTCAACGACCCGGGCGAGGGCGCCCAGGCCAAGCGCCGTACCCAGGCGGTGATTATCGATCACTTGATGCCGCCACTGACCCGTGCCGAAACCTACGGCCCGCTGCGTAACCTGGAGCTGTTGGCGGACGAGTATTACGAAGCCCAATTGCTCGACCCACGCCGCGCCCTGGAGCTGCAGAAAGACATCCTCAAGCTGGTGCGCGAAACTCGCATCGACCAGGAGCTGGAGCTGGACAACGACGCCGATGCCGCCGTGTGGCTGCCGCGCCTCGACACCTACCTGTGTGATTTGAAGGAATCGCAGATCCGCGACGGCCTGCATATTTTCGGCGAATCCCCCGAGGGCCGTCTGCGTATCGACACCTTGCTGGCCTTGCTGCGCATCCCGCGTGGCGACGGGCGTGGCCCGCAATCGAGCCTGCTGCGGGTATTGGCCAAGGCGTTTGAGCTGGGGTTTGATCCGCTCGATTGCGCCCTCGCCGAACCCTGGACCGGGCGTCGCCCCGCCGTGTTGCAACAGATTGACGCGCAGCTGTGGCGCACCGCCGGCGATACCCGCGAACGCCTGGAGTTGTATGCCGCGCGCTTGATCGAGCAGGCATTGGAAGGCCCGGTGGAACAGTTGGAAGAACCTGGCTGGGAAGATGTGAAAGCGGTGATCGAAAGCCTGCGCATCGTCGTGGCGCCACGCCTGGATGCCTGCGGCCCGGCGGAAATGCGTGGTTTGCTCGATGCCTTGAGCGGTCGTTTCGTGCCGGCGGGGCCGAGCGGCGCGCCGAGTCGTGGGCGTTTGGACGTGTTGCCCACCGGGCGCAATTTCTTCAGCGTGGATGTGCGCAACCTGCCGACCACCACCGCCTGGCGCATCGGCTTCCAGTCGGCCAACCTGATTCTTGAGCGCCACTTGCAGGACCACGGCGACCACCTGCGCCAGCTTGGCCTGTCGGTATGGGGCACGGCGACCATGCGCACCGGCGGTGACGACATAGCCCAAGCCATGGCGCTGATGGGCGTGCGCCCGGTGTGGGCCACGGGCAGCCAGCGGGTGGACGACTTCGAGATCCTGCCGGTCAGCTTGCTCGACCGCCCGCGTGTGGACGTGACCTTGCGCGTGTCCGGCTTCTTCCGCGATGCCTTCGCCAACCTGATCCGCCTGTTTGACGCGGCGGTGCAAGCGGTGGCGGCCCTGGATGAGCCGGACGACATGAACCCACTGGCCGCCAAGGTGCGCAGCGAGCGCGAGGCGCTGCTCAAGTCCGGCCTGGATGAAGAGGCGGCAGCCAAGCAGGCTGGCTGGCGCATTTTCGGCGCCAAGCCCGGTGCCTACGGCGCGGGCGTGCAGGGCGCGATTGACGGGCGCTTGTGGCAGAGCCGCGAGGACTTGGCCGAGCTCTACCTGAACTGGGGCGGCTATGCCTACGGCGGTTCCGATGAGGGCACCGCCGCCCGCGAACAATTCGCCCAGCGCCTGAGCCAGGTGCAAGCGGTGCTGCAGAACCAGGACAACCGCGAGCACGACTTGCTCGACTCGAACGACTACTACCAATTCCAGGGCGGCATGCTCGCCGCCGTGGAAACCCTGAGCGGCGAAAAAGCCGCCAGCTACCACGGCGACCATAGCCAGCCCGACCTGCCGAAGATCCGCACCTTGAAGGAAGAGCTGAACCGGGTGATGCGTTCCCGCGCCGCCAACCCCAAGTGGATCGACGGCGTGAAGCGCCATGGCTATAAAGGCGCGTTCGAAATGGCCGCGACCGTGGACAATCTGTTCGCGTTCGACGCCACCACCGCGCTGATCGACGATCACCAATACGCCTTGCTCGCCGACGCCTACCTGCTCGACCCCGACACCCGCGCCTTTGTGCAACAGCACAACCCGGCGGCGCTGCGCGATATGGCCGAGCGCATGCTCGAAGCCCAGCAGCGCGGCCTGTGGCAGGAACCGGGCGCGTATCGCGAGGCGCTGGAAAACCTGTTGCTGGATATAGAAGAAGACAGTTGATGACTGATATTCCCCATTTTCCGCTGTCCGCCGTGGTCGGCGCCGATGACCTGAAACTGGCGCTGTGCCTGACCGCCATCGACCCGAAGATCGGCGGCGTGCTGATCGAAGGCCCGCGCGGCATGGCCAAGTCGACCCTGGCCCGTGGCCTGGCCGACCTGTTGGCCAGCGGCCAGTTTGTCACCTTGCCGTTGGGCGCCACCGAAGAGCGTCTTGTGGGTACGCTGGACCTGGACGCCGCACTTGGCGAGGGCCGCGCGCAGTTTTCCGCGGGCGTGCTGGCCAAGGCGGATGGCGGCGTGCTGTACGTGGACGAGGTCAACTTGCTGGCGGACCACCTGGTGGACCTGCTGCTCGACGTGGCCGCCAGCGGCACCAACCTGATCGAACGCGATGGCATCTCCCACCGGCATTCGGCGCGCTTTGTGCTGATCGGCACCATGAACCCGGAGGAGGGCGAGTTGCGCCCGCAGTTGCTCGACCGCTTCGGCTTCAATGTGGCGCTGAGCGGGCAGACCTTGCCGGCCGAACGCGGGCAGATCATCCGTCGGCGCCTGGATTTCGACAGCGACCCGGCGGCGTTCTGCGCGCAGTGGGCCGCGCAACAGGCGGCGCTGCGTGAGCGCTGCACCCAGGCACGCAAACGGTTGGACGGCATTGCGCTGGACGACCAGGCGTTGGCACAGATCACCGAGCGCTGCTTTGCCGCCGGGGTCGATGGCTTGCGTGCGGACCTGGTCTGGCTGCGCGGCGCCAGGGCACATGCCGCCTGGCGCGGCGCCAGCGCCATCGCCGAGGAAGATATAGAAGCGGTCGCGGAGTTTGCCTTGCGCCATCGTCGCCAGCAGCAATCTCCACCGGCCAGCCCACCTGATCAAGGGCGGTCGCCGCAACCCTCGGACACCTCGCCCGGCCAGGGCCAATGGGGCGATATGCCCGCGCCGCCGCTGCCCACGGGTGCTCGCCGAGGCGTGCCCGCCTGGCCAAAAAAGCCCTAGGCATCCGCCCCCGACCGGACACGGGGGCGGATGCCCGCCCCAAGGCCGGGCGACTGGACCGAGGCCGGCAAGGCAAGGCGCGCAGCGCCAGGCAGGGGGCAATCAATTGGCCCGGCACCTTGCTCGGCGGGCGGCCGCAAACCCGTGAAGATTTGCTGTACCACTTGCGCAGCCGTTCGGCCCAGGAGTTGTGGCTGGTGATTGTCGACGCGTCGGCCTCGACCCGGCGGCATCGTGCGTTGGCGGATGCCAAGGGTTTGTTGGCGCAGTTGTTTGACGACGCCTATCGGCAACGCGCGCGCATGGCGTTGTTGACGGCCAGCGGGCAGTCGCCGAAGTGGCAGGTGCAAGGGTTGAAGGCTGCTAAGGGGTTGGCCAATTGGCTGGATCAACTGGGCGCGGGCGGTGGTACACCGTTGCTGGCGGCGTTGAGCGAGGCCGGGCAGTGGCTGGCGGCGCGGCGCAAGCGACATCCCGCCGAGCAGCAGCGGTTGCTGGTGATTACCGATGGGCGGCTCAAGGCGATTGGCGGTTTGCCGATGCTGGAGTGTCCGGGGTTGCTGGTGGATATCGAGCGTGGGCCGATCAGGTTGGGGCGCGCTCGGGAATTGGCGAGCGGGTTGCAGTTGGAATATCAGCATATTGATGATGTGTAGTGCCTGGGCCATTGCTATCGGGGGCAAGCCCCCTCCCATATGTTGAAATGCATTCCAATGTGGGAGGGGGCTTGCCCTCGATGAGTCCACTACCAACCCCCCCAAATAATCAGCCAGCCCCCGGCACATTCGGCCAAAGATCCGCCACCAGAAACAACCGCTCCGCTTCCTCCCAATCCTCACCGTTTTGCACCATCCGCACCAACAACTGCGCCGGCGCCATTGCGTCAAGCTCTGCCAGCCAGCCGTGCATCTGCTCTTCACTCCATACTTCGCCCGCCAGGTAGTGCGCCGGCGCCAGCCATGCGTGGCGGGGCAGGGGCTGCCAGCGGCCAGGCGCGCTGGCGCTGACAAAGCCCGGCCAATCGCGCTGGTGCAACCAACGCCCACGCAAATGCTGCGGATGCGCGCCAACGGGCGGCTCGGCCTGGCCGGGCCAGGGGTAAAGCAGGTAGCCGCCAAGCCACAAATGCGCGTCGAACTGCTGGATATCCAGCGCCGCCAACACCTCGCGGCTTTCCGGTCGGGCGGAAATCGGCAGTTGATGCTGGGCCAGGTGCGCCAGCTTGCGGTCCAGCCGGTCATGGCAACCCGGGCCCAGCCACTGCGCGGCGTCCTGGCCATTGCCGGCCTGGGGGCCGAGGTAGAGTTTGATCGCCAGTTCCAGGTGGTGCACGCCATCGCGGTCGCGCAGCAGCATGTCCAGCTCGCCGAGGGTGTGCCCGGCGCGGCGGATCGGCAGGTTGGCGGCCAGCAGTTCCACGCCGGGCGCATGCTGCACGGCGAACTGCCACAAGCGTTCGTAATACAGGCCCAGGCGGCGCGTGCGGGACTGGCTCAGCCAGTGTTGCAAGGCGCTGCTGTCTTGATCGAGGGCGCGTAGCCAGTGCTCAAGACGCTCGGGCGCCTGTACCCAATCACTGCCGGCCAGCGGGTGGCGCTGCGGCCAGGGCGTCTGTGCGAGCATCGGCGGGGCGAGCATCACCCACGCCAGGTCGCGCACCTCAGGGTGACGCAATTGGCGGGGTAGGGTATGCAAGTCGGGGAACGGATTCATGGTCCGAGCATAGCCCGTAACGCGTGCGGCAGGTGGCTGAGAACCATTGTCATCAAGGCTTGGCGGTGACAAAGGATTTTGTCTGCGGCGGCCTTTCGCCCATAATCGTTTCTTTTTTGCCATACCCCAGATCCCGCAGGAGCCCCATGGAGCAATTTCGCAATATCGGCATTATCGGTCGCCTGGGCAGTACCCAGGTGTTGGATACCGTCCGCCGGCTGAAAAAATTCCTGCTGGAACGCCACCTGCATGTGATCCTCGAAGACACCATCGCCGAGATTCTCCCCGGCCACGGCCTGCAAACCTCCTCGCGCAAGATGCTCGGCGAAGTCTGCGACATGGTCATCGTGGTCGGCGGCGACGGCAGCCTGCTCGGCGCGGCCCGTGCCCTGGCGCGGCATAACGTGCCGGTATTGGGGATCAACCGCGGCAGCCTGGGGTTCCTCACCGATATCCGCCCGGATGACCTGGAAGTTGAAGTCGGCAAGGTGCTCGACGGCCATTACCTGGTGGAAAACCGCTTCCTGCTGCAAGCCGAAGTGCGCCGCCACGGCGAAGCCATCGGCCAGGGCGATGCCCTGAATGACGTGGTGCTGCACCCCGGCAAATCCACGCGGATGATCGAGTTCGAGCTGTATATCGACGGCCAGTTCGTCAGCAGCCAGAAGGCCGACGGCCTGATCGTCGCCACGCCCACCGGTTCCACGGCCTACGCGCTGTCCGCCGGCGGGCCGATCATGCATCCCAAGCTGGATGCCATTGTGATCGTGCCCATGTACCCCCATATGTTGTCCAGCCGGCCGATTGTGGTCGACGGCAACAGTGAGCTGAAAATCGTGGTGTCCAAAGACATGCAGATCTACCCGCAGGTGTCCTGCGACGGGCAGAACCACTTCACCTGCGCCCCCGGTGACACCATCACCGTGAGCAAGAAGGCACAGAAGTTGCGATTGATCCACCCGCTGGACCACAACTACTACGAAGTGTGCCGCACCAAGCTGGGCTGGGGCAGCCGCTTGGGGGGTGGAGGCGACTGATGCTCGATCCCGCGCGTAGCTACGACCTGATTGGTGACGTGCACGGTTGCGCCCATACCCTTGAGCACTTGCTCGACCAGTTGGGCTACCACAAGCAGGGCGGCACCTGGCGCCATCCGTCGCGCATGGCGGTGTTCCTCGGCGATATCATCGACCGTGGCCCGCGCATCCGCGAGGCGCTGCATATCGTCCACGACATGACCGAGGCCGGCCAGGCGCTGTGCATCATGGGCAACCATGAGTTCAACGCCTTGGGGTGGGCCACGCCGGCACCGCCGGGCAGTGGCAAACAGTTCGTGCGTGAACATACCCCGCGGCATGAACGGTTGATCCACGAAACTCTGACCCAGTTCGAACAGCACCCGGCCGACTGGCACGACTTCCTCGGCTGGTTCTACGACATGCCGCTGTTTGTCGACGCCGGGCGTTTTCGCGTGGTGCATGCGTGCTGGGACGAAGGCTTTATCCAGCCGCTGCGTGCGACCTTTCCGGACGGCTGCATCGACCAGCACTTCCTGCAGGCCGCCGCCGTGCCGGGCAGTTTTGCCTGCAACGCCTTCGACCGCCTGTTGCGCGGCACCGACATGCGCCTGCCGGATGGCCTGACGCTGACCGGCGGCGACGGGCTGACGCGCTCGTTCTTCCGCACCAAATTCTGGGAAGACGACCCCAAGACCTATGGCGACATCGTGTTCCAGCCCGACGCGTTGCCGGAACCGGTGGCGCGCACGCCGTTGTCGTCCACCGAAAAGAATTCCCTGCTGCGCTACGGCGTCGACGAGCCGTTGTTGTTCGTCGGGCATTACTGGCGCAGCGGCAAACCGGCGCCGATCCGCCCGAACCTGGCGTGCCTAGACTACAGCGCGGTGCTGTACGGCAAGCTGGTGGCGTACCGCCTGGATCAGGAAACCCAACTGGATCCGCGTAAATTTGTGTGGGTCGACGTTGAGCGACCCGAGGTCATTAAATGAGTACCGTGGCTGTATTACGCTTGCCCCTGAGCGTCGACCTGGGCGGTTTCGTCAAACTGCTGCAACGCATGCAAGTGCCCCATCGCGTCAGCGAGGAAGCCGGCGAGCAAGTGCTGTGGGTGCCGGAAACCATCAGCGACGACGTGCGCGTGTTGTATCAACGCTTTCCCGCCGGTGACCCGGACCAGCAACTGGATATTCCCGAGCAGGCGCCTGTTTCCCGCCCAGGTTTTGTCCAGCAAGTGCGCCACAGCCCGGTAACGGCGCTGGTGCTGCTGGCGAGCATGCTCGTCGGCGCGCTGACGTTGCTCGGCGAAAACCTGCAAGCCATGAGCTGGCTGACCTTCCTGCCGTTCCGGGTGATGGGCGAATACATCCAGTTCACGCCATTTGCCGACATGTTGGCCTCGGGCCAATGGTGGCGGCTGGTCACACCGATGCTGATCCACTTCGGCATCCTGCACCTGGCCATGAACGGCATGTGGTACTGGGAGCTGGGCCGACGCATCGAAGTGCGCCAGGGCAGCATCAACCTGCTGGGCCTGACCCTGTTGTTCAGCCTGGTCTCCAACTACGCTCAGTACGCTTATGGCGGCCCGGGCCTGTTCGGCGGTTTGTCCGGCGTGCTGTATGGCCTGCTCGGGCATTGCTGGATCTTTCAATTGATCTCGCCCAACCCGGCCTATCGCCTGCCCCGTGGGGTGCTGGCGATGATGCTGATCTGGCTGGTGCTGTGCATGTCGGGGCTGATCTCGATGATCGGTTTCGGCGAAATCGCCAACGCGGCCCATGTGGGCGGCCTGGTTATCGGTTGCCTTACCGGTTTGCTCGGTGGTGTGTATAACCGTCGCAAGTCGTCTATTTGATAAGGAAGAGCTTAATGTCCTCTTTTGCTGAAATGATTGAAAACATCACCCCGGACATCTACGAGAGCCTCAAGCTCGCGGTGGAAATCGGCAAGTGGTCCGATGGCCGCAAGCTCAGTGCCGAGCAGCGCGAACTGTCGTTGCAGGCGATGATCGCCTGGGAAATCCAGAACCTGCCGGAGGAGCAGCGCACCGGCTACATGGGCCCGCAGGAATGTGCGTCCAAATCCGCGCCAGTGCCAAACATCCTGTTCAAGTCGGATGCGATCCATTGATTGAAATTGGTCGCGGTGCAGTCAACAAAATGTCGGCGCAACTCGGTGAGCCGACCGTTCAATATGCGTTTCGCCTGGGTGATACCGAGGTGCCGGTCAACCCGTTGATTGGCACCCATATTCGCCTGGAATACCTTGGCGCCATCCATTGCAGCCATTGCGGCCGCAAGACCAAGACCAGCTTCAGCCAGGGCTATTGCTACCCCTGCATGACCAAGCTGGCCCAGTGTGACCTGTGCATCATGAGCCCCGAACGTTGCCATTACGACGCAGGCACCTGCCGCGATCCAGGCTGGGGCGAAAAATTCTGCATGACCGACCACGTGGTGTACCTGGCCAACTCGTCGGGCATCAAGGTCGGCATCACCCGCGCCACCCAGTTGCCGACCCGTTGGCTTGACCAGGGCGCCAGCCAGGCGCTGCCGATCATGCGCGTGGCCACGCGCCAGCAATCCGGGTTTGTCGAAGACGTGTTCCGCAGCCAGGTGGCCGACAAGACCAATTGGCGCGCACTGCTCAAGGGCGACGCCGCAGCGGTGGACCTCAAGCAGGTACGCGATGAGTTGTTTGCGTCCTGCGCCGAAGGCATCAGCGGTTTGCAGGAACGCTTTGGCCTGCAAGCCATCCAACCGGTGACCGACCTCGAGCCGATTGAGATTCGCTACCCGGTAGAGCAGTATCCGGCGAAGATCGTCAGCTTCAACCTGGACAAGAACCCGATTGCCGAAGGCACGTTGCTGGGGATCAAGGGCCAATACCTGATCTTCGACACCGGCGTTATCAATATTCGTAAGTACACGGCCTACCAGCTCGCCGTGCATCAGTAGAAGGATGCCAACCATGCGCACCGAACAACCGAAGATGATTTACCTGAAGGACTATCAGGCGCCGGACTACCTGATCGAGGAAACCCACCTGACCTTCGAGTTGTTCGAGGACCACAGCCTGGTTCACGCGCAGCTGGTGATGCGCCGCAACCCCGAGCGCGGCGCCGGCTTGCCGCCGCTGGTGCTGGATGGCCAGCAGTTGGAGCTGCTGACCGTCAACCTGGGCGACAAGGAGCTGACCGAGGCTGACTACCAGCTGACCGACAGCCACCTGACCCTGCACCCGACCAGCGAGACGTTCACGGTCGATACCAGCGTGCGCATCCACCCGGAAACCAACACCGCCCTGGAAGGCCTGTACAAATCCAGCGGCATGTTCTGCACCCAGTGCGAGGCCGAGGGTTTCCGCAAGATCACTTACTATCTCGACCGCCCGGACGTGATGAGCACCTTCACCACCACGGTGATCGCCGAGCAACACAGTTACCCGGTGCTGCTCTCCAACGGCAACCCGATCGCCAGCGGCCCAGGTGAAGACGGCCGCCACTGGGCGACCTGGGAAGACCCGTTCAAGAAACCGGCTTATCTGTTTGCGTTGGTGGCCGGTGATTTGTGGTGCGTCGAAGACAGCTTCACCACCATGACCCAGCGTGAAGTGGCGCTGCGCATCTACGTCGAGCCGGAAAACATCGACAAGTGCCAGCACGCCATGACCAGCCTGAAAAAATCCATGCGCTGGGACGAAGAAACCTACGGCCGCGAGTACGACCTCGACATCTTCATGATCGTCGCGGTGAACGACTTCAACATGGGCGCCATGGAGAACAAGGGCCTCAATATCTTCAACTCCAGCGCCGTGCTGGCCCGCGCTGAAACTGCCACCGATGCCGCGCACCAGCGGGTTGAGGCAATCGTCGCCCACGAATACTTCCACAACTGGTCGGGCAACCGCGTGACCTGCCGCGACTGGTTCCAGCTGTCGCTCAAGGAAGGTTTCACCGTATTCCGCGATTCGGGCTTCTCTGCCGACATGAACTCGGCCACGGTCAAGCGCATCCAGGACGTGGCCTACCTGCGGACCCACCAGTTCGCCGAAGACGCCGGCCCGATGGCTCACGCCGTGCGCCCGGACAGCTTTATCGAGATCTCCAACTTCTACACCCTCACCGTGTACGAAAAGGGCTCGGAAGTGGTCGGTATGATCCACACCTTGCTCGGCGCCGCAGGCTTCCGCAAAGGCAGCGACCTGTATTTCGAACGCCATGACGGCCAGGCCGTGACCTGCGACGATTTCATCAAGGCCATGGAAGACGCCAACGGCGCCGACCTCAGCCAGTTCAAGCGCTGGTACAGCCAGGCCGGTACGCCACGCCTGGCGGTGAGTGAGTCCTACGACGCCGCAGCCAAAACCTACAGCCTGACCTTCCGCCAGAGCTGCCCGGAGACCCCGGACAAGGTCGAAAAACTGCCGTTCGTGATTCCGGTGGAGTTGGGTTTGCTGGACGCGCAGGGCGCCGGCATTGCCTTGCGCCTGGCCGGTGAAGCGGCTGCGGGCGCTACGTCCCGGGTGATCTCGGTGACTGAAGCCGAGCAGACGTTCACCTTCGTTGATATCGCCGAACAACCGCTGCCGTCCTTGCTGCGGGGCTTCTCGGCGCCGGTGAAACTGAGCTTCCCGTACAACCGCGACCAACTGATGTTCCTGATGCAGCACGACAGCGACGGCTTCAACCGCTGGGATGCCGGCCAGCAACTGTCGGTGCAGGTGTTGCAGGAGCTGATCGGCCAGCATCAGGCGGGCCAGCCGTTGAAGCTGGACCAGCGTCTGATCGACGCGCTGCGCACGGTATTGAGCGACGAAAGCCTCGACCAGGCGATGGTTGCCGAGATGCTGTCGCTGCCGAGCGAAGCCTACCTGACCGAAATCAGCGAAGTGGCGGACGTAGACGCGATCCACGCGGCGCGTGAATTTGCCCGCAAGCAACTGGCCGACAACCTGTTCGAAGGCTTGTGGCTGCGTTACCAGGCCAATCGCGAACTGTCCAAGCAGACGCCATATGTGGCTGCAGCCGAGCACTTCGCCCGGCGCGCCTTGCAGAACATTGCGCTGTCGTACCTGATGCTCAGCGGCAAAGCGGAAGTACTGGCGGCCACCCTGGATCAGTTCGACACCAGCGACAACATGACCGAGCGCCTGACCGCGCTGGCGGTGCTGGTGAATTCGCCGTTCGAGGCAGAGAAGGCCCAGGCGCTGGCGGTGTTTGCCGAGAACTTCAAGGACAACCCATTGGTCATGGACCAGTGGTTCAGCGTGCAGGCCGGCAGCACCTTGCCGGGCGGCCTGGCGCGGGTCAAGGCGCTGATGGAGCATTCGGCGTTCACTATCAAGAACCCGAACAAGGTGCGCGCGCTGATTGGCGCATTTGCCGGGCAGAACCTGATCAACTTCCATGCGGCGGATGGTTCGGGCTATCGTTTCCTGGCGGACCTGGTCATCCAGCTGAACGGCTTCAACCCGCAGATCGCTTCGCGTCAATTGGCGTCGCTGACCCGCTGGCGTAAATACGACAGCGCCCGTCAGGCGCTGATGAAGGCGGAGCTGGAGCGCATTCGCGGCTCCGGCGAGCTGTCGAGTGATGTGTTTGAGGTGGTCAGCAAGAGCCTTGCGTAAGTTTCACGATTAAAAAAACGGCCTGTTCAGGCCGTTTTTTTTTGCTTCAGATAACCGGTGGTCGAGGGGTGTCGGCGCCGTTGTCGATGGGGAAACGCTCAGCGATGATTCCGTGGGGCACGCCCAGTGGGATGGCGCTGGCGGTGTCGAGGCGGGTCACTTGCTCGGCCGACAGCTGCACGTGCAAGGCGCCGAGGGTGGCGTCCAGCTGCGCGCGGGTGCGCGAGCCGAGGATCGGGATCAGCGCCGTGGTGGAGCGGCGCGCCTTTTCTCGCAGCCAGGCGATGGCGACGTGGGTGGGGCTGGCGTCCAGCTCGGCGGCAACCGCCAGCAGGGTGTCGAGTACTGCGGTTTCACGCGCGCTCTTCTCGGCGTGCACCAGAATGCCCATCTTGTTGGCGCGGTTGTCGCCTTGGGTTTCGCGGTACTTGCCGGTCAGGAAGCCGCCGCCCAGAGGCGACCACAACGTAGCGCCCAAGCCCAGCGCTTCGGCCATCGGCAGCAGTTCGCGGTCGGCGGTACGTTCGGCCAGGCTGTATTCCACCTGGATACCGATGATCGGTGCGAAGTTGCGTACTTCGGCCAGCAAGTCGGCGCGGGCAATGCGCCAGGCGGGGAAGTTGGAGAGCCCGGCGTAGTGGATCTTGCCGGCGCGGACCAGGTCGTCGAAGCCGCGCAGGATCTCTTCCATGGGCGTGACGTTGTCGCTCATGTGCGCCCAGAGCAGGTCGATTCGCTCGGTGTTCAAGCGCTTGAGGCTTTCTTCGACGGCGCGCACCAGGTTCTTGCGGTTGTTACCCAGCTTGATCGTGCCTTCATCGGACGGTTGGGTGCGCAGGGTGTACTTGGTGGCGACGACCAGGTTGTCGCGCTCGGCGGCAATAAATTCCCCCAGCAGTTTTTCGGCCTGGCCGAACTGGTAGCCGTTGGCGGTATCGAGGAAGTTGCCGCCGGCTTCGAGGTAGCCATCGAAAATCGCCTTGGCCTCATCGCGCTCGGCGCCATGGCCCCAACCCGTACCGAAATTACCGGTGCCAAGCGCCAGTTCAGATACCTGCAGACCGCTACGGCGGCCAAAGACTTTATTGCGCATACAAGGACTCCTGAGGCAGTGATGTGTCTTACATGTTTAGAAACATGTATTTAATATGATCGCGGTAATTTATTCGGTCAAGGGGCTTTTTGCTGCTGGCGTTTTCTGACAGGGGGCTCTGCCTGGCTGCGGCACTTGTGCCGGCTACACCTTTCGCCTGGACGAGCAGGGCAAGATTTCGCGGCTGGATATTTCGCTGTAGGTCATACTGGCAGGCATGACTTTCGACTCGCCCCTCAGTGCCTACCAACACGCCATCACCCAGCAGGGGTTTGTCGCCGACGCCGCCCAGCGCCAGGCGGTGGCAGCCCTGCAGGCCTGCCATGAAGCCTTGCATCAGGGCCGTTCGCCGATCAGCGGCGTCTATCTGTGGGGGCCGGTGGGGCGGGGCAAAACCTGGTTGATGGACCAGTTCTACCAGAGCCTGCGGGTGCCGGCGCGGCGCCAGCACTTTCATCACTTCATGGGCTGGGTGCATCAGCGCCTGTTCCAGCTCACCGGTACCCATGACCCGTTGCAGGCCCTGGCGCGCGAACTCGGCCAGGACGTGCGCGTGCTGTGTTTTGACGAGTTGTTCGTCAATGACATTGGCGATGCGATCATCCTCGGCCGCCTGTTCCAGGTGATGTTCGAGGAAGGCGTGGTGATGGTCTGCACCTCCAACCAGCCGCCCGACCAGTTGTATGCCGATGGCTTCAACCGTGAGCGCTTTCTACCGGGTATCGCTGCGCTCAAGCAGCATATGCAGGTGGTGGCGGTAGACGGAGGTGAAGACCATCGCCTGCACCCAGGTGTGGGTGTTCAGCGCTATTGGGTGAATCAGCCGCAGGCGCTGGCGAACGTGTTCCGGCAGTTGGCCCAGGGGCAGGGGGTGAGCACTGGGCCAGTCAGGGTCGGCCACCGCTGCATTGCGGCGGTGCAGTCCAGTGACAGCGTGCTGTGGTGTCGTTATGCCGAGCTGTGCGAGCAGCCCCTGGCGGCGATGGATTTCATGCTGTTGTGCGATCGCTACACGGCCATCCTGCTGGGCGAGGTGCCGAACCTGAGCGCGCAGAAACGTCCGGGCCGGATTGCACGCGGCACCGAAGACGGCGCCGAGCGTGTGGTCGCCGGTGATCGTGAGCTGCCGCAGTTGTCAGTGCACGATGACAGCGTGCGGCGGTTCATCGCCTTGGTGGACGAGTGCTACGACCGTAAGGTGCCGCTTTACATCGAGGCCCAGGTGCGGCTGGAGTGCCTGTACACCGAGGGTTACCTGGAGTTTCCTTTCCGTCGCACCCTGAGCCGGTTGCAAGAGATGCAACGGCAGCGCTTTGGCTGAGATTATTACGGCTAAAAACGCGGCATTACTTTCGCGTTTTCACGCAGATATTTGTAGTTAATCTCCTTCATCCTGCGCCCGCTCCGCGCTTACAATCGTGCACCTCAAAGGGAGCCGATTCCCTTGTTGCCGTGATCGAGGAAGGAAATGGACACCCCGGATATCCTGGTGTTGCAAGCCAGCTACACCAACCCCGTGCATGCCGAAGCGATTGGTCGTGTGCTCAACCATTACGCCGAAGACCCGATGGGGGGAGGCCATAGCCTGCCTGCCGACCTCCTGGAGCAATTGCCGGCCGAACTGGCCAAGCGTCCCCACGCCTTCAGTGTGCTGGCTTTTGTCGGCGGTGAGCCGGCGGGCCTGGTGAACTGCTTCGAGGGGTTCTCCACCTTTGCCTGCAGGCCTCTGGTTAACGTGCATGACGTCGTGGTGATGGCGTCGTTTCGTGGCCTGGGGCTGAGCCAGAAAATGCTGCAGAAGGTCGAGGAAATTGCCCGGCAGCGTGGTTGCTGCAAGATCACGCTGGAGGTGCTCGAAGGCAACGCGGTGGCCCAGTCGGCCTACCGGAAGTTTGGTTTTGATGATTCCAAGTTTGATCCGGAGTTTGGGCGCATGTTGTTCTGGAGCAAACCGCTTTAATAACTAACGGGCAAAAAAAAGGCGCCATTAAATGGCGCCAAGTTAACCTTAGCCATAGGAGCACAATGGCAGAGGGTAGTGCGGGTAAATCAGCCTTTCGGTTGTTGCTCGGCAGTGGTTTGTTCTGCCGTTACCGGTTTAACATCTTTGCCGTCGGCGGCTGCGATACGTTCGTTAGTGCCGTGGAGCTGGTTCTGTTCGAAGGCGAAGCTCTTGTAGAATTCTTTTGAACGCTCCGAGCCGCCTTCTGCGAAAGCGGCGGCGGAGGTCAGTGTCATCAGGCTGGCAAGCAGTACGGTGGAGAGTTTCATGGCAGTGTTCCCATTAAGAATAATCGGTATCCGGTCGCTCCTTGATCAGATGATGGGGGGAACTATGGAGCGATTTTATTAAGTGGGAATTAACTCAACTCTGATGGAAACTTAACGCTTTTGTTAACTTTGGGATAGGTGCTTAAAGCCGCCAATCCAGTGCAAGCGTGACGGCGCGTGGGTCGCCCCAATAAACACCATTATAAAAGCCGACGCGTTCGTAATATTTTTTATCAAATAGGTTATTGATATTGAGCGAGGCTGAAAGCTGCTCGTCGAATTGATACCGAGACATCAGGTTGACCACGGTGTAGGCCTGTTGGCTAATCTTTGCGCGGGTGGTGATCAAGTCGCCTTGGCTATCCGTCGCGCCCGTCGGCCGATTGCCGAAGTCATAGATTTCGCTCTGCCAGTTCACGGCGCCGCCGACCGTCAGCTTGCGCCAGGCACCCGGCAGCCGGTAGGCGCTGGACATTTTCAGCAGGTTCAAAGGCTGCCCGGTGTTGTTGCGTTTGTCCGAGCCATTGACCGAGTGGGTGTAGGTGTAGCCTGCCGTCAGGTTCCAATCGGGCATGACTTCACCGGCGACTTCCAATTCGAAGCCGTTGACCTTGTTACCTTTGCCACTCGACTTGTAGTACTCCTCGCCAGTGGTTCGGTTCGGTTCCACCGAATCGTCCAGTTCGGCGACGTTGTCCTGGGTGCTCCAGAAATACGCCGCCGCCAGGTTCAAGCGCTCCTGCAACAGGCTGCCCTTGAGGCCCACTTCATAGTTGCTGCCCACCACCGGTTCCAGGTACTTCTTGTTGGCATCGCGCAGGCTTTGGGGCTTGAAGATATCGGTGTAGCTCGCGTAAACCGTGTACTGCGGCGTCACGTCATAAAGCAGCCCGGCGTAAGGGGTCCACATGTCATTGTGGGTCTGTGAGGTCTTGCCTTCGGCCTTCAACTGGTCGTTGTCGTAATATTCCGGCGCCGCGCTTTTTAACTCCCAGCTGCCATAGCGGCTGCCCAATACGGCGTGCAAACGCTCGGTCAGGCTCAGGCGCGTGGCCAGGTAGCCGGCCTTTTGCTGTTTGCTGCTGTGTTCACCCTTGAGGCCGGTGACCGTGTCGGGGAACTTGCCGATCCCGCCCATGTATTTCCAGTCATCGATCACGTCATAGTCGTCGGGCGTCTGGCCTCTGCGCATAAACGGCGAAACATCCCGTTGCGTCGCCTCGCCATAGCCCATCATCAGTGCGTGTTCGCGACCCAGCAGTGCATAGCTGCCGCCCAGGTTGAGGTCGACCGCTTCCATTCTGGAGGTGCCGCGCATGTGGCTGGACCACGCATACATACCGCTGCGGTCTGCATTGGGGAAACCTTCACCGCCGTAGTACACCTTGCCATCGGTGTCGCTTTGCCGATGGGTGTAGGCGGCTTTCAGGTGCCAGTCGCCGGCCAGTCGGTGATCGAGCGTGGCGAAGGCGGTCTTGTCGGTCAGCGGCCAGGAACTCCAGTGCGCCGCCATATTGGTGGAGCGCGACAGCCCGGCCTTGCCGCCCTGGCTGTTCCAGTACGGCACGGTGCCCCATGAGGTGCCTTGTACCTGCTTGTTCTGGTAATCGAAACCGACGGCGAGCACGGTGTCGTCCGACAGGTCGCCTTCGAGAATGCCGTAGCCAACTGCGCGCTGCAGGGCATAGTGGTCACGGAAGGATTTGCTGTCGCGGTAGGCCAGTACGGTGCGCCCGCGCAACCTGCCATCGAAGGCCAGCGGGCCGCCCACGTCTACATAACTGTAATAGTTGTCGTGGCTGCCACCACTGAGACCGGTTTTGGCCTGCCATTGGGCAGTAGGGCGCTTGCGCACCATGTTGATGGTCGCCGACGGGTCGCCCGCGCCAGTGGTCAGACCCGTAGCGCCGCGTACCACCTCGATGCGGTCATAGATGATGGTGTCGGCGTCGGACTTCATGTAGCCAAACGTATTGAGCATCCCGTCGATCTGGAAGTTGTTGATGCCATAGCCACGTGAGGAATAGGACACGCGGTCGGAATCGTTGTGCTGAACGTTGACCCCGGTGGTCTGGCGCAGCACGTCGGTCAAGGTGTTGAGGTTGAAATCATCCATCTGCTGGCGGGTGATCACCGAGATCGATTGCGGGGTTTCCTTGACGGACAGGTTCAGGCGCGTGGCGGTGCTCATCGCGCCCGTGGTGTAGGCGCCAGTGTGCTCGGTGGTGGTGCCCAGGCCTTCGGCCGTGATACTGGTGGCGCCGAGCTCGAAGGGTTTGGCCGGGAGGTGTTCGCGGTCGGTTTCGGCCAGCAGTTGCGGGCTCAATGCCAGGCTGAAGAGGCCACAGGTGAAGGTCATGCATCGGGTAAAAGGCGCAAACATCGCGGAAGACTCCTTGTCGTCTTTGTGGCCACCCCGGAAAGGGAAGGCCATGGCTCAAAGACGAAAGGAGAAGGGGAACTTTAGGCTTAAACGAGAATGATTGTTATCTTTCTGTTACAAGCCCGGCGCTTCCTGAAGCACCACGTCGGCCGTGTTGACCTTTTTCGGCTTGATCATGCTGAAGTCAATCAATGCCTTCTGCTGGCGCGCGTAGGGGTTGCCGATCATCAACGGGCGCGGCTTGAAGCTATCGCTCACCAGGCTTTTGCTACGGTCCAGTTCATTGAAACTCAGCCCGGCCATGTCGGCCCAGGTGTGAATCAATTGCGAACTGCTGTAAGGCCGTTGCAAGTCGCCGGCGAAGCTCCAGTCGTGGCTTTCGCGCCATTTCGGCGAGGCATAGGCCATGAACGGAATGGTGTACATCGGCGCCGTCGGTTTGCCTTCGTTGCGTCCCAGTGTGGCGTGGCCGGCGGAGTCGAACACGTCCTCGCCGTGGTCCGACAGGTACAGCAGGAAGCCGTTCGGATCGGTCTTGGCGTAGTCCTTGATCAGGCTCGACACCACGAAGTCGTTGTACAGCACCGCATTGTCGTAGCTGTTGTAGACCGGCAGTTGGTCGTCGCTGATGCCGGCGGGCACGCCTTGGCGATCGGTAAACTTGTCGAACGTCGGTGGGTAGCGGTACTGGTAGCTCATGTGGGTACCGAGCAGGTGCACCACAATAAATTTGCGCTCGGCCGGATCGGCCAGCGCCTTGGTGAACGGCTCAAGCACATCGCCGTCATATTGGCGGGCATTCTGGTTGCGGTTGTTGTTCAGGTACACCTGCTCGTCGGCCTGTTCGGAAAAGGTCGTGAGCATGGTGTTGCGCTTGGTCATGGTCTGCTGGTTGGTGATCCAGTAGGTCTTGTAGCCGGCCTGTTTCATCACACTGACAATCGACGGCGTCTTCAGGTACAGATCGGGGTTCTCCTCATCGGCGAACGTCAGCACCTGTTGCAGCGCCTCGATGGTATAGGGGCGCGGGGTGATGACGTTGTCGAACACCGCCAGTTGGTCGCGCAGTTTGTCCAGTTCCGGCGTGGTGTTGCGCGGGTAACCGTAGAGGCTCATGCGCTGGCGGTTGGTGGATTCGCCGATCACCAGCACCAGGGTCGAGGGCTGGCCGGCCATGCTGTCCTTGAGGTTGGTCAAGGGCGGGATCTGGCTGGCGCTGTCGAGCATGCCTTGCATGTTGTCCAGCTGCTGGGTGTAGCGGTGGTAGCCGACGATCATCTGCCACGGCACGGCCGGTTCGATGCGGGCTTCAAAGCGGTCGATGGCATCTTCCAGGGTGTCGCTGCGGGCGATCTGCTTGACCAGCGGGTAGCCGATGATGGCCACCAGGATCGCCGTCGCCGCTACCAGCGCCTGGCCACGTGGCAGGTAGACCGGGCGCACGCGAGTCCACAGGAAGATTGCGACGGCGGTGTGGGCAATGAACGCCAGCACGATCCACCAGGCGAAATATTGTGTGAGGTATTCGCCGGCTTCAGAGATGTTCGATTCGAACATGATGAAGATGACGCTTTGGGAAAATTCCTGCTGGTAGACGAAAAAATAACCCAGGCTGGCCATGGAACAGGCCCACAGCACCACGCCGATAATGGCAGCGAGCAAACGTGTACGACGCGGGAATACCAGAAGAGGCGCGAGCCAGATCGCGCTCATGAAGAAGGCTTGGCGAAACCCACTGAAGCCGGAGGTGCCGCTGAGCTGGATCAGCAGTTGGGTGATACCCGAGAAGTACCAGAAAAACACGAATAGCCAGCCAAGACCGGCCCAATCAAAGCCTTTCGCAGACTTGATGCTGCGTTTGAACATTGCCATCCAGCGCTCCAACCCGATAGTTCTTCAGTCGACGCGCAGGGCTGCACGCAACAGAGGCCGCCGGTGTGGGGCGGCCCTTCGGGCGGGAGTATCGGGAGGGGCATGTGAAAACTTTGTGAGATTTTTGTAGGTGATATCTTACAAAGCGTTTGCAGAGCTCAGCAGAGCGCGGGCTGTGCGCCGGAGGGCTGGTCCAGCTGGGCTTGAATGATGTGCGAGCGCAGGCGCATGACTTCCTGCTGCAGCTGTTCGCGCTCGTCTTTCAACTGGCGCAATTCGTCGCGACGGATAGTGACGTAGAGGGTCTGTGGCGGACGGGTCATCTGTGCAGTGCTCATTGCTTACCTCGCAAATAGCCGGTGTGTCGCGGTGTGCCAGAACGCTTGAGTCGAGGTTCTCGGCAGCAGTCGGGGCAATTCTGAATTCTTTTTGCGAGCAATGGAACTTTTTTATTTTTGGCGGTCGTGTGACTTTTTGTGCCGTGATGGTGAAACGATGGCAACTTTTTGTCATGAAACTACACGGATCGGCTCTGGACTAACCCTCATTAGCCTCATTGCGCTATAAACTATGTCACACATTTATTTAGTAGTTAGGAGCATCAGCACATGCAACTGGGGATTATCGGACTAGGCCGCATGGGCGGGAATATTGCACGGCGCCTGATGCTCAATGGGCATACCACCGTTGTTTACGACCGTAACGAAGCATTTGTCAAAGGCTTGAGCGAGGAGGGCGCCACCGGCGTTGCCGACTTGAAAGCCCTGGTCGCCGGGCTGCAAAAGCCCCGCGCCGTCTGGGTGATGCTGCCGGCAGGCGACCCCACGGAGAACACCATCAATGAACTGAGCGAGCTGCTGGAAGACGGTGATGTGATCATCGACGGCGGCAACACCAACTATAAGGACGACGTGCGTCGCGGCAAGGCCCTGGCAGAGAAGGGCCTGCACTATGTCGACGTCGGCACGTCCGGCGGCGTCTGGGGCCTGGAGCGTGGTTACTGCATGATGATCGGTGGCGACACCGAAACGGTGCAGCGCCTGGACCCGATCTTCGCCAGCCTGGCCCCGGGCCTGGGCAACATCCCGCGCACCAAGGACCGCTCCGCCTCGGCTGACAAGCGTGCCGAGCAAGGTTACATCCACGCCGGTCCTGCGGGCTCCGGGCACTTCGTCAAGATGATCCATAACGGCATCGAATACGGGATGATGCAGGCGTTTGCCGAAGGCTTTGACATCCTCAAGACCAAGAACTCGGAAAACCTGCCGGAAGACCAGCGCTTCGACCTCAACGTGGCCGACATTGCCGAAGTCTGGCGCCGTGGCAGCGTGGTGTCGTCCTGGCTGCTGGACCTGACCGCCGACGCCCTGGCGACCGACCCGAAGCTCGACGGCTACTCCGGCTCCGTGGCCGACAGTGGCGAAGGCCGCTGGACCATCGAAGCCGCCATGGAACAAGCCGTGCCCGTGCCGGTGCTGTCCACCTCGTTGTTCGCGCGCTTCCGCTCGCGCCAGCAGAGCACTTATGGTGACAAGATGCTGTCTGCCATGCGCTTTGGCTTCGGTGGCCACGTGGAGACTTCCAAAAAATGACCGCCAACGGCAAAAAAACCAAGGCCGAACCCGCTCCACCCACCACATTGTTTCTGTTTGGCGCCCATGGCGACCTGGTCAAGCGCCTGCTGATGCCGGCGCTGTACAACCTCAGTCGGGATGGATTGCTGGGCGACGGCTTGCGCATTGTTGGCGTTGATCACAACGCCATCAGCGACGCCGATTTCGCCAAGAAACTAGAAGACTTCATTCGCACCGAAGCGGCGAGCAAGGTCAAGGGCAATGCGGACAACGCGTTGGACCCGGCCTTGTGGGCGCAATTGGCCAAGGGCATCAGCTACGTCGAGGGTGATTTCCTCGACGACAGCACCTACGCCGACATCGGCAAAAAGATCGCCGACAGCGGCACCGGCAATGCGGTGTTCTACCTGGCCACTGCACCACGCTTCTTCAGTGACGTGGTGCAGCGCCTGGGCAGCGCCGGCCTGTTGACGGAAACCGACGACAGTTTCCGTCGTGTGGTGATCGAAAAGCCCTTCGGCTCCGACCTGGCCACCGCCGAAGCGCTGAACGCCAGCCTGCTCAAGGTGATGAGCGAGAAGCAGATCTATCGCATCGACCATTACCTGGGCAAGGAAACGGTGCAGAACATCCTGATCAGCCGTTTCTCCAACGTGCTGTTCGAAGCGTTCTGGAACAACCACTACATCGATCACGTGCAAATCACCGCCGCCGAAACCGTCGGTGTGGAAACCCGGGGTAACTTCTTCGAAAAAACCGGTACTCTGCGCGACATGGTGCCTAACCACCTGTTCCAGCTGCTGGCGATGGTGGCCATGGAGCCGCCAGCCGCTTTTGGGGCTGACGCGGTGCGTGGTGAGAAGGCCAAGGTGATCGGCGCGGTACGCCCCTGGTCCCTGGAAGACGCGCGGGCCAACTCGGTGCGTGGCCAGTACACCGCCGGTGAAATTGGCGGCAAGCAACTGCCGGGTTATCGGGACGAGGCCAACGTCGCGCCCGACAGCAGCACCGAAACCTTCGTCGCACTTAAAGTGATGATCGATAACTGGCGCTGGGTCGGTGTGCCGTTCTACCTGCGTACGGGCAAACGCATGAGCGTTCGCGACACTGAAATCGTGATCTGCTTCAAGCCGGCGCCGTATGCGCAGTTCCGCGACACTGAAGTCGATGAACTCAAGCCCACCTACCTGAAGATCCAGATCCAGCCGAACGAAGGCATGTGGTTCGACCTGCTGGCGAAAAAGCCCGGGCCGACCCTGGACATGGCCAACATCCAGCTGGGTTTCGCCTACAAGGACTTCTTCGAGATGCAACCGTCGACCGGCTACGAAACGCTGATCTACGACTGTATGACCGGCGACCAGACCTTGTTCCAGCGTGCCGACAATATCGAGAACGGCTGGCGTGCCGTGCAGCCGTTCCTGGATGCGTGGAAGGAAGACGATGGGATCCAGGCCTACAAGGCGGGTGAAGACGGCCCGGCGGCGGCGGATGCGCTGCTGGCCCGCGACGGCCGTACCTGGCATAGCCTCGGATGAGTGATGCCGCGATTCATCCCATCCGTTTTATCCTCAGTGACGTGGACGGCACCTTGCTGCACCCGGATCACCGCCTCAGCCAGCGCACGGCCGACGCGGTTCGCGCCTTGCGCGACGCCGGAGTGTTTTTCAGCCTGGCCAGCGGGCGGCCGCCCAAGGCCATGCTGCAGCTGATCGAGACATTTGGTATCGATGTGCCGGTGGCCGGCTTCAATGGCGGCACGGTGATCAACCCGGATGGCAGCATTCTGGTCGCGCATCATCTGCCGGCAGAAGCGGCGCTGGTGACCCTGGCGCTGTTCTCGACCGAGCCGGACGTGGAAGTGTGGGTGTTTGCCGACGGCGACTGGCTGCGCCGCGACCCGCCAGGGCCGATGGTGCAGCGTGAGGCCGATGGCCTGGGCTACGGGCCAGTCGTGGTGGAGAGTTTTGAGCCGTACCTGGACCGGGTCGACAAGATCGTCGCTGCCAGTAACAACACGCAGTTGCTGGTGGAGCTGGAAGCGCAGTTGCAGCCCAAGGTGCAGGGGCTGGCTCATGTGTCGCGTTCGCAACCGGTGTATCTGGATGTGACGGCCATGTTGGCCAACAAGGGCGAGGCGTTGAAGACCATCGCCGCGCACCTTGGCGTGCCCATGGAGCAGACGGCGGCCATCGGCGATGGCGGCAATGACCCGGCGATGTTTCATGTGGCGGGTTTGTCGATTGCCATGGGCCAGGCCGAAGAAGCCGTGAAACGTCAGGCTACTGTGGTTACCGGCAGCAATGTTGACGACGGCGCGGCAGAAGCAATCGAACGCTTTATTCTCGCAGCACGATAAACGCTGACGCTTAACTTCCGAACACTGTTTACAGTGATCGGAAGTTTGCGCGTGGGTTTATTTCGGCATTACCCAGGATTGCAACTGGTGGCCATCTTTATCGAGTTCGGCGCGGGCTTGCAACAGCAAGTCTTCCAACTGCGCCGGGTCGGTATAGGCACTCGACGACAGTTGTTTGCTGCCGATGCGGGTATTGGTGCGGTCGATGACGCTCAGGCTGAGGGCGCCATTGCCATCGTGCCAGGCCACGCACTGAAAGGGCTGGAAAGCACGGTCTGCGATCAAAAGAGCTTCGTTGATGCGGAGCGGGGCGTTCATGTGGGTCTTCTCTCTCATTGCCCATTCAAGTGAGTGCCGGTGGTTGGGCTGACCATGCGGCGGGTTACTTGTACTGATGCACGATGACCGGGTACGGGTCACATGTTAGTGCGAAATATTTTAACTTTCCCTGATTAAAGTCATGTAAGCGGCTGTTTTGAAAGCTGAATGAAAGTTTCCACGGGGCGCAACTTTTTTGCCGAAAATGCGGAGAAGTGGCTTTTTGCCCGCACTTATAGCGAAACGGTACAAGCGCCGCGTCAAGACCTTGCTAGTGTTAGCGCCAGGCGTCACAAACCGTTGTTTATTAATAAATTTAACAATTTTGACGCCAAGGAATAGTCATGATTGTTACACCCGTGCAGCGTCGTTTGCTTGTGGTCGATCCCTGTGACGACTGCCATGGGCTATTGCCCGGCTTGCGCACCGCTGGGTGGGAGGTAGACAGCTGCGCCCTGGAGACCGTGGGTGAACGCACCTGCGACGTGGGCCTGCTGCGCTTGCAGCCGTTTCACCTTGAACGCCCCGAAGCGGTCAAGGAACTGATCGGTCGCAGCGGCACCGAGTGGATCGCGGTGCTTAGCCAGGACGTACTGCGCCTGCAGAACGTCGGTGATTTTGTCTGTGAATGGTTCTTCGATTTCCACACCTTGCCCTTCGACGTCGCCCGCGTGCAGGTCACCCTCGGCCGTGCATTCGGTATGGCGCGCTTGCGCGGCAAGGGCTACACGCAAGTCGACGAGCCCGAGCACGAGCTGCTGGGGGACAGTCGACCGATCCGTGAGCTGCGTAAATTGTTATCCAAGTTGGCGCCGACCGAATCCCCGGTATTGATTCGCGGCGACAGCGGCACCGGCAAAGAGCTGGTGGCCAAGACCCTGCATCGCCAATCCCAGCGGCATGCCAAGCCATTTGTGGCGATCAATTGCGGGGCGATCCCGGAGCACTTGATTCAATCCGAATTGTTCGGCCATGAGAAGGGCGCGTTCACCGGGGCGCATCAGCGCAAGGTCGGGCGTATCGAGGCGGCCAATGGCGGCACGCTGTTCCTGGATGAAATCGGCGATTTGCCGATGGAACTGCAGGCCAACCTGCTGCGTTTTCTTCAGGAGAAACAGATCGAGCGGGTCGGCGGTAGCCAGCCGATTCCGGTGGATGTGCGCGTATTGGCGGCAACGCACGTCGACCTTGAGGCTGCGGTGCAGAAGGGCACATTCCGTGAGGATCTGTATTACCGGCTCAATGTCCTGCAAGTGGCGACCGCACCCTTGCGCGAACGCCATGGTGACGTGGCGATGCTGGCCAACCATTTTTCACGCTTCTACAGCCAGGAAACCGGCCGACGCCCGCGCAGCTTCAGCGAAGAGGCCCTGGGCGCCATGGGGCAACACCCGTGGCCGGGCAATGTGCGCGAGTTGGCCAACCGGGTGCGCCGAGGCCTGGTGCTTGCCGAAGGGCGTCAGATCGAGGCCGTTGATCTGGGATTGCAGGTCGAACAGGCAATTTCGCAACCCATGGCTACACTGGAAGACTATAAGCACCGCGCCGAGCGCCAGGCGTTGTGCGATGTGCTCAACCGGCACAGCGATAACCTGAGTGTCGCGGCCCGCGTGCTGGGGGTTTCCCGGCCGACGTTCTACCGGTTGCTGCACAAACACCAGATCCGCTAGGGCGGGTAAACCGAAAAGCCCCGCAACGACCCTTATCGTTGCGGGGCTTTTCCTTTTGGGTTGCAACTGGGCGTGTTGTGGCGAAGGAGCTTGCTCTCTCGTCACATGGTCACTGCTTAATCAAAAGTAGTACGGGAATTTCAGGCTGAACGTAAAGTCCGGCGCGTCATCCGTCATACCGATCGCCAGGTTCGGCACGATGGTCAGGTTCTCGGATGCCGCAATCGTCATGCCCACGTTGAAATACCCGGCGTTGCCATCGCTGGAGACCACCGATTGCCAGTCGCCGCCATCCGGCTTGAGCTTGCTCTTGCGCTGTATCAGGTCGGACACCGAGAACGACATACTCATTTTCTCGTTGAGGGCGAAGGCTACGCCGACGCCGACCTGGAAGCTGTCGCCGAGGCTGACCTTGCCGCCGACTTTCTGGTTGGCGTTGGAGCTGATGTCGTCGAATGAGTCTTCGAAGTTGTGGGTGTAAGACAACGAGCCGAACAGCACGGCAGGGTCGAAGGTCTTGACCAGGGAAATGCCCGGGGTGACCGACCAGACGCCGTTACCCGTGGGCAGGCTTTCCGGCACGAACAGGTTGTCGTTGTTCGGTGAGCCGATCAGCTTGATGCCGTAGGGTTCTTTGCCGGTCGGGGCCTTGACCCGTACCGATACCACGGCATCGGGCAGGGTGTCGGTTTCGTCGAGGAATTTGTACGCCACGCCGAAGTTGACGTCGCCGATGGTCGGGTCGCGGGTCACCGAGGCTTCCGAGGTGGTGGTGCCGCTGTTGTTGGCGCCGCCCGACTGGTAAGTGGACTCGCGGTACACCACCGGCACGTTTATATCGAACTGCCAGCGGTTATCCAGGTTGTAGCGACCGGTGAGGTCCAGGGTCCAGTTATCCGCCTTGATCCGGTCGAGGTTGATATTGCCGAGGAAGATCGAATCCAGCGCGAGAAAACCGTTGAGGGTCAACTGGCGTGCGTCATAACGGGCATAGGTAATGCCGGTTTCAAAACTGAACTTGCCATCGCCGAAAAAGCCGCTGGCCTCGTTGTACAAGTTGCTGACGCTTTGCGCCGGGGCCGAATCATCCTTGAGGCTTTGCCCATAGGAGCTGCCGCCGCCGGCACCGCCTGACGCTGCTGCGGCGCCCACACCCGGCGCGCCGGCCACGGTGGTGCCTTTGTTGAAGTCGGCAGGGGACTTGGCGAGGCGCTTGGGCGCCGGCGTTGCCGGTTGGTCTTCGACCTGGCGTACCCGTTGTTCCAATACCGCCAGTGCCTTTTGTTGCACTTCGTAGCGTTGCTTGAGCTCCAGGAGTTCGCGTTTGAGCGTTTCAATATCGGCGTCCGGCGCGGCATACAGCATGGTCGCAGGCAGGAGCGTACTTAAACAAACTACGGCACGTAACGATAAAGATCGATGCATGAAGTAAGCCGTCCCTTTTTTAATACGTAAGTGTCGTGGCTCAGCGTAGTTCAATAACCGATAGTGCGTAGGCCTTTGAGTTGGTCGAGGTTGAGGTTCTGCGTGATGTTGTTCAGGCCGTTATTGCCCATCACCACGTTGAGCTGCGTCAGGTTGTTGATGAGGTTGCTGTTGCCCTGGATAACCGTGCCTTGCAGCACATTGCCGCCGCCGATTTGCTGCACGACATTGCCTTGGTTGTTATTGGCCAGAAGCGACATTTGCAGCCCGCCATTCTTGGCCGAGACGGTGACTTGGCCTGCGGCCGTGCTGCCGGTAATCGGCTGGCCGGCGACCAGCGCCTGCCCTGACTGCGCGTAGTTGGCCGGGGCCAGGCCGTTTTTGGTCACGTTGATGTCGACTGCGTTGTTGGCCGTATTGCCGTCACCGGCGGCGCGCACGCTTTGGGTCACGCCTTGGCCGGTGCCCAGGCCGTTACCGCCTACGACGGTGCCGGTGCCGGTGGGTTGGTTGATGCTGCCGTTCCCGTCGTTACCGGTGATCGTTACGTAAAACTGCGGGGTGACGGTGGTTTTGTCGATGGTCATGTTGGCGCTGCCTGTGACGGAGGCGCCGGCGGAGTTGGTCCAGGTGCTGCTCATGACAATGCCGAAACTGATGATTCGCCCAGGCATCACAAAGCGCCCGCGCAGATCGGCCATTTCCGAATCCTTGAGTTCTACAGGCTTGAAGGCCGATGACGCGTAAGCGGGCATTGAGGCTGCCAGGCACATGACCGTCAGCCAACGGTAAGTGTTCATCATCTGCTCCTGGAGCGTCCTGCTCCTTATTGCGCTTCTAGAAGAAGTCGCTCTGGATGAAACCGAAGTCCATCAGTTCGCTGTCACGCACCGGGCTGAACTCGTTCAGCTGGTTCTTGGCGGTCAACGGCGTGGGCGGGGAGAGCAGGGCGTTGGTCTTGTCGTAGCCTTCACCCAATACGGCAAACACAATGCCGTTCCAGCCCTTGATGAAATCGTCCTTTGTGTAGCGCTTGTGGCCCAGCACGGGGTCGCCGATATAGACCCAGTCCTTGTCGGCGCGCTGCAACACCACGAAGTGCTTGTAGCCGCGGATCTCCAACAGCACCACAACGGGTACTTTGACGGTGATCAGTACTTCCTGCGTAATCCGATAACCCTTGGCCCGCATGCCGATGCTTTCCAGGTAGCGCTTCATGTCGAGCATCGAGAAGCCCTGGGTGCGCACCAGATCCTGGTCGGCGTTGACCAGCATGCCTTTGATCACGTGTTCTTCATCCACATCCATCCAATACGCTTGGCGCAGGATGGTGGCCAGTGCGGCGGCGCCACAGCTGAAATCGGTTTTCTGTTCCACTAGGTTGGAGAACTTGCGTTCGCGGATGCTTTCGACCTTCTTGTAGATCAACCCACCATTGGGCATGACCACGGCCATTTGCCCTGCCCAGGTCGGGCCGGTGAGTGCTAGCAGAAGGAAGGCGGCAACGAGGCGCATGATCGTATGACCTGTTGGACACTGGAATGAAAAAAGGGCCTTGTTGCCAAGGCCCTGTCAGGATCAGAAGCGAGTGGTGGATTGCACGACTACGTTGTTCTGACCTTGGTTGTTGCTACCCGACAGCACGTTGGAGTTCGACACCCCGGAGCTGAAGTTCATCGAGTTGTTTACGCTGGCGTTGTTGGTCACAGGCTTGGTGTTCCAGCCATGGCCGCTGCTCAGGTTGAGGGTCAGGTTGCCGGACACGTCCTGCACGCCGTTGACGGTTGCGGCGCCGCCGGAGCCATCTTTGTTAGCCTGGATCACAGTGCTGTTGCTGCCTTGGTTGGAGGTGCCCGCGGCGGCGTTCAGCTGGATGATGCCCGACG
Source organism: Pseudomonas sp. AC463 (assembly GCF_979253585.1). Taxonomy (NCBI): domain Bacteria; kingdom Pseudomonadati; phylum Pseudomonadota; class Gammaproteobacteria; order Pseudomonadales; family Pseudomonadaceae; genus Pseudomonas; species Pseudomonas sp. AC463. The sequence goes on from NZ_CEEDDZ010000008.1 coordinate 144,325, forward strand.
CGTGGTTGCCGCTGTCGTTGAGCGAGGCGTTGTTTTTGGTGCCGCTGTTGATCACCAGGTTGCCGTAGTTCTGCTGCGCGGAGTTCACGGTAGCGAACACGAAATCAGCATCGGCAGACTGTACAACCACGTCGTTCTTGCCTTGGTTGTTGTCGCCGCTCAGCACGTTGCCGTTGGCAATGCCGCTGATGTTGTTGTACGACTCGTTAGCCGAAGCGTTGTTTTTGGTTTTGTCATTGAGCACCACGTTGCCATGGTTGCTTTGACCGTCGTTAGACGTAGCGCTGGCAGTAGTCGGCGCAGGGGTCGGGGTTGGGGTTGGGTAGCCGCTACCGCCACCACCGCCGCCGCTACCAGCTTGAGCAGCAACAGCCATGAGCGCAGCGAGAGCGAAAGCCAGTGGTTTGAGAGCCGTTGTAGGTTTCATGGTGTTTCTCCTTGCTTCTATTTAGTTGGTTAAGTGTCGGTACGGTCTAGCTATCGACCCAGCTCCATCAGTTGAGTCGTAAGTTCAGGGTGTTAGCCACTCGGTTCCCCACCCCGGCGCTCTGGGTGACCTGTACCACTCCACGGCTGCCGGTGAAGGCCTGGTCGCTGGTAACGACCTGGCGGCTGCCAGTGGTAGGGGTCGGCCCTGAGTCTGTTGCAAGCGCAACGTTCTGTTGCGACATGACACTGTCATCGATGCTCTGCGGCCCAGCGTTGATGCTGATTCGCACGGCATTGATTGATTGGTTCTGGGCCCCGGCGGACTGGTTGATGCTCAGTACACCGTTGCCATTGCTGAATGAGTTGCCCTGGATGGCCGCTTTGGCGTTCAGGGAGCGGTCGGCGGGCGCGCCGCTGATGCGCTGGGTGACATTGATGTTCGCCTGGGCGTTATGGCCCACGGCGATGGCGACGTTATTGCTCAACTGTTGCTGGTCACCGGCGGCCTGGTTGACGGTGACCACGCCGTTGTACTGTTTGCCCGAGTTACTGATAGTTGCGTTGTTGTCGCTGTCGGCCATTGCGACGTTGCAGCTCAACAGTGCCAGAAGGATCCAGGAACGGTTCATGTCAACGCCCCCCAACCATGCTGCCGATGGTATTGAGCGGCGCAAGGCCGCGGGACACCGCGCCATTGACCGTACCGGAAAGGCTGCTGCCACCGACGTGGCTGGCTGCGCCGCCTGCGCCAAGGCCGACACCGCCACCGTTATTGTCGAAACCGGGGAGGGTGCCACCAGGCAGCACGGTGCGCGTGATGCTGGCACCGCTGCTGATGCCGGCAATATCGTTGTCGTTCAGTTCATTGGTGGCACGGAAGATTTGCGCGGAAGGGTTGGCATTGGCAGTCGTGGGGCTTGGGTCGGAGCCGGCGGTGCGGCCCCACATGTGGCCACGCACAGCCCGCTCGATCACGATCACGCCATCGTCGGCAAAGCTCGGAGCACTGATGCCTGCGCTGAGTGCACAGCTGATCAACAGTACGTTCATCGAACCTTGAGTGAGTGTGATCACGGCGGCATTCCTTATTCTTCGCGCTGACCCTAAACAGCGCTGTAAGGGATAGAGCAGAAGGCGTGCCGCTTTTGATTTATTGTTGTGATTCAACAGGTTGGGGTTGTAGGTGGGCGAGATGAGGTCAGTGCTGTTTCATGGCTGATACAGCGACCGTTTCGTCCAATGCTCGGCGCCATACCACAAACGTTTCACCTGGGTGTATCAGCGCTGTAACACCGCCCGTGACAAAACCGTGAATCCGCTCGGGGCGGGCGCTTCAGGCCAGGCAGGTGTTTCAAAAATGGACACCGCAGGCGTGAGCAAGCCCCAGCCTGCGGGCAAGGCTCAGCCTTTGGGGGTTTTACGCGGGATGGCGTTGAGTACGGGGTTGCCGTCCTGGTTCTGGGTCAGGTAGACCGGTAAAACCTTGGGCAGGGAGGGGACGAGGTTGTTGACCTCATTGATGTTGTAGATGCCGCCGATGCGAATCGCGCCGGTGCTGGCGTCGGCCAGCATCACCGGTTTGTTCAGGTAGCGGTTGATCAGCGGCAACGCATCGGCCAGGGCCAGGTTGTCGAGGACCAGCTTGCCCTGGCGCCAGGCAAGGGCGCTGTCATTGGGGTTGATCGCCTGTACGCGAGGCGTGGCATCGCCCTGTTGATAGCTCGCCTGCATGCCGGGCGTCATGGGCACGCTGCCGTGCACCTGGTCGCTGGCGATCTGTACCGAGCCTTCAAGCAGCATGACCCGCACCTGGTCTTCGTACTTCCACACGTTGAACTGGGTGCCCGTGACCCGCACCTGGCCGGCGCCGGCATGCACGATGAACGGATGGGCGCTGTCATGGCTGACCTTGAAGAAGGCCTCGCCTTTTTTCAGCGTGACCCGGCGCTGATCCTTGTAGTTGCTATAGACCAGTTCGGTGCCGAGGTTGAGTTCCACCTGGCTGCCGTCACTCAAGGTGATCTGACGCAAACCGGTGTCGGCCTGGAAGCGCTCATAGGAACTCGGCAACCAGCCGGCTTCCCAGCCGGTAAAGGCGGCAAGCGGCAAGGCCGCCAGGCAAATCGCCGCCGCTACCGCATAGCGACGCACGCGGCTGCGGGGTTTGAACGGCACCACCACGGCGCTGGTTTCGTGGCGGGGCAGGTGGTCGGCGACGTCCCAGATTTCCAGCATCGCTGCGTATTCAAACGCGTGCAGCGGGTGGGCATCATGCCATTGCGTAAAAGCCTGACGTTCACCGCTGGTGCAATCACCCGCGTGCAGGCGCATGCACCAATGCGCGGCGGCGTCGGTGATGGCGTCATATTCGGCTTCTGAAAGGGACTTTTCGCTCATTGACTCATCCTGATTTCGCACATTCTAACCTCCCCATGCGGATGGCGAGAACAGCGGTCATGGCAATTGCCCATCAATTGGCATTTATTCTCGTTTGAGGCACTGGGAAATTGAGCAAAGGCCCCGCTCAGGCGCCCGGGTCCAGTTCGCGGCCGAGCACACTGATCAAGTAGGTGACAGAGTCGGCATTGGCCAGGATCGTGTCGATACGCTTGTCTATGTCGGTCATGAAGGTGTGTCGGGCCTGCGCAAGGGTCAGGGCGCCGGTGGTACTCAGGACTTTAGCCTCAAGCTCTTTGGTTGATTCGTCGGTGCCGAAGTCCTCCCATTTGTTCGTGGCGTCGTTTAATGTTCTGAACAGCTGCCCGGCGGGCGTGAGGGTAGACAACGCAGTACGACGCACGTCGGCAAGTGTTTTCTTCATCTTCGTTGTGCCTTTGACTTTGACGTTAAGCAGGTCGTGGAACGGCCGCATGCTTTCCAGATACGCCAAGTCGACTGTCGAGGAATTTATGTGCGATATTTCGTGAATGAATGTGGTCCCCCGTGCGTGCTGGGAGAGGTTGAACGGCTGGCTCAAACGGTTTTCATACACGTCTATCTGCGGGTCGAAGAAGCGATCCATCAGGTAGATTTTCTTCCCTGTGTCTCCTGGTATCGCGAAGGCAAACGTGTCGTGAGGCCGGGCGCGTTGAGTGCCGGCAACAATACGCATTGAGTTGGGACCGGTCAGTGTGGGGTCGGTCAACCCATCAAGGACTTCGTCGACCCGCTTCTCGATTCTTTGCATTTGATCGGAGGTGGGCGCGGCAACGTCGAAGAAATCTTTGACAAAGTGCGCCAAACGGCTCTTAGGACCAGGCACTGCCGCGTAGTGGCGCAGATTGAGTTTGCAGTTGACCGTATAGTACGTGGCGACATTTATCGCTTCTACAACGCACGATGCTTTCCAGCTGCAGAGCGCCCTCATGTTCTCCAAGCCCACCGCTTCGACATTGATGAAGCTTTTTATATCTCTGCGAATCTGACGCGATTTGGCGGCTTTGCTCGATGCCAGTCCGAAGTTTACATAACGGCCACGAAGGTCCAGCTCCCATTGCCCTTGGGCGTTGTGTTGCAGAAAAGGGCCGTCTGATTTGTCTTGGCTCAGGTGCCAGCGTCCCCCGTTTTCTTTCACCGGGTAGACCTTGCCCGCCAACGGCACGAAATGCCGGGTGCCGGTCTTGTCCCGGTAAAGTTGTGTCGACGTACTTTTGGTCAGGTCCGCCAAGGCGGTGTCGTGGCTTTCGAAGACTTGCAGCTGTGTGCGCTCGGGGCCTGTCAGGTCCAGATCGGCCAGCGTCGGGGTGGTGGGTCCTGGCGCTTGCTGCGGTTCTTCCTGCGTGACGTCTACGTCTGCTTCTGGCTCCGGCACTGGCTCTGAGGGCAGTACGGTGTCCAATTCGTTGCGTAAGTAGGCCAATTGCGCCACGCCGCCGATAAAACTCTTGAGCGCGTGTTGCCAGCGGTGTTGCTGCAAGTCTTCAGCGGAGTTTTTGAACAACTGGTAGCTGCGCCATACCACCAGCGGGTAGGCCAGTTTGCCGGCGATAAACTGCAACCCTTTGAGGATCCCTTGGCTGAACACGTTGGTGACTGCATTCCAGCGTTCCTTGCCCCCTTCGGAAAACTGGCAGGCCAGCATTCGGAGCAGCATCTCGCTATTGTCCTCAAACAGCTGCTTGAACAGGTTACCGGCGATAGGGTGGGCACCCAGGCTGATCTCCGGGTTGTCGCGGGTTTTTTGTTGGCTCAGCAAATTGCGGTAGGTAGCTTGATGGGGGGCTTCCAACTGGCAGGTAACCCAGGCCTGCAGCGCGCCGGGGGTGATGAACTCATTGATTAGCGCCTGTTCGTTCGCGTATTCGGTCAATAAGTGTTGAGGACTGTACGGCGCGTACAGGACCAGAGGGCCGGCCGTATCATCCTTTGGGCCAATGAGGTAACAGCCCAGGGCCTTGGCCAGCGTTGCACCCTTGGTGGCGATCAATTCAAGAGGCCGAATGGTCGCCGTCGCACCGTCCACGATTTTACGTGCCGTCGCATCCGGCATATCAAAGACTTGCTTGACCAGGCTCCATGCCGAGTCCGACAGGCGATCATCGAGTTTTTGTTGATGGGCGAACTGCAGTATTTGCCAGGGCAGTTGCCGACAGAAAAAACGGCGGCGCTCGCGCGTATCCTCACCCTTGCCTTTGAGGTGAGTGTTCACAAGCTTCTCGTAAATGCCGTTCAAGTCCAGTTGCCGAAGCAGTTGCACCACCGCGGTGCCGTCCAGTGTCGCGGGCAATGGGGTCGTCGTTTGCGATTTAGGGTGGATATCCTCGGCGCGTAATTGAGCTAAATGCCGCATGGCGAAGTCCGGCAGGCTCAGCGTGTTGCCCTTCAGGTTGATACGACCGGGTATCAGTACGTCATTCGGATCGATCACGTCCCCCGGGAAGCGCGCAGTGAGCAGGGGCGACAGGGCGTTCACCACCTGCTCGCGCATCGGCGTAATACCGTGCAGGTAGTCGCGTTCGTCCGGTGCGCTGATGCGGTACTGCTCCAGCAGTTCGGCGTGCAGGACCTGCTCTTGCGGCCGGGCCATGCCAAGCCATGCCGGGAGTGCCTGCTGGTGGGTGATGGTGCGTGCGATGGCAATGGCCCTCGGCAGGTTGGTCGGCGGCGGCCGCTGGATCAATCTGCCCATCCATTCTTGAAGGCGTGTCTTGCTCAATTTCATTGCCTGCACGTGCTCAATTTCGTCACGGACGAAGTCGCTATAGGTCTGCTGGCGGTCGTCCAGCAAATGGTCGTCGATCCGTCGCAATGGGCCGAGCTGGAAGGACTGATGGGGGGTACGTTTGGACGCCCGCAGATTTTCCGTCAGGGACCAGCGCGCCTCGGGGTCCAGTAGGCGTTTTGCCAGCGCTTCACGCAAGGCCATGATCGATGCAAATGGTTCATAGCCTTGACTGGGGGTCCATAGCACCGCCGTTCCTGAGTGAGTGACGTCCGTGCCACCGCGTTCGGTCAGTACAAAACAATTGGCCAGGGCGTGGGGGGTAGTGTCCGCGCCCACTATTACGCTCAAGCCAAAAGCATCCGGTATAAAGCCGTTCAGGCTGTGGCGCTTGAGCCGGGTCATGCCGTCGGCGTGCAGCGCGCTGTCCAGCAATGCGAGGGCATCGGCCGGAAAACTCTTGTACAGGCGTCTCAGTTGCGCCTCACCGATCAGCCCCTGCAACATCGCCTGGCTCAAGTGCGCCTGGTTCTTGTCCAGCAGCAATGTCGGCAGCGTGCTCAGGTTGTCGAGGGTAATAGTGGGGGGGCTGCCAACCGGTTTCATGGCTTCCACGATCGATTGCAGCCGCTTGAGCTGCAGTTTGGCTTTTTCAGCCTGGACTGTGGTGGGCTGGCCATCGCCGCTGGTGATGGGGCGGACGGTCCAGCGCCCGTCTGTATTTTGCTCCAGCAGGCGACTGTCGAGCATGGCGCGTACATCCAGGGCGCTGTCGAGCAGCGCGCCGAGGTCGATGCTGCCTTCGCTGCGACGATAAAGCCCCAGTGCATAGTCGAGGTTGGCGGACTGCTTGGCCATAATGTCTTCGAGCATTGCCTTGACGACATCGCCGTCGACAGGCGTGCCGGTCACCTGTATCTGATCCATGCTCACAAATACACTGCGTTCATCCAGAGACAGGAAATTAAACAACTCATCTTCATAACCCGCGCTTTTGAGCATGGTCAGCAGTGCGTCTTTAAGGTCTTCCAGGTTGGTGAGCACCTGTAACCCGCGCGATTGGGTATAGAGGTATGCGTGGGAATTGCTGATCATCAACGTGCTGGCCAGGTCGACGTGATGTTGAAAGGGCGCGTCAACCCTGACCTTCTCGACCTTGAAGTGGTGGTTGTCGATATCACCTTCGGCCTTGTCCGCCAGGATTTTGCCACGTAATGCCCGGGTTTCATCGGCGCTAAGAATCGAGTCCTGGTGCTTGAACAGCAGGTCGGCGCGGAACTTGTCACGCAGCGCCTGGGCAAAAAACTGCAAGCGCGACCGACCGGCAGTGACGTCTTCATTCCAGTAGGTCTTCAGCAGGCTGTTCAATAACTTCGAGAGCGTCCCGCTGGTTTGTTCGACCACGCTGTCCCAGCGTTGCTGGTCCTCGGCCAGCTGTTCCCGGTTGAACCCGCGGGTGTCGTGAGCGGCGTTGGTGTAGGTGCGGGTTTGATCGGCCGGCCAGTCTTGCTCGATATAAAAACGCAACAGTACGTCGCGTAAGGTCTCGGAGGCGATCCAGTGATCCTTCTCGCCAGCTGAGGCACGACGGAACGTATTGACGCGTGTTTCGCCTTGGTTCAGCCCCGGGAAATAGGAGCGCGACAGGATGCCCAGCAACGTGTCGAGCATCGTATTCAGGCTGGGGAGTTTGCGTAACTCGCCAAGCATTGTTGCTACGTTCTTGCGCTGGGCTGTCAGGATGGCGTTTTCCTGGTCCTCTATGACCTGGCCCTGAATGACCGAGGTGGTCACGCTCAGTAGGGCGTTGGGTGGCAGCGCGTCACGTTCGTCGATAGACACAAACTGTAGCAGTTCAGTACGCTGGCTCGGCTGCGTGAGGCGCGAGCTCACTTCAGCGAGCAGGGTGGCGCGGCTGTCGAACAGTTCAAGGCCGCCGTAGGGGGTATAGAGCACAGCTTTTGCTTTGTCGGGCGTAGCGCTCATCATGAAGGTACCCGCCAACGGCAGCGCGGGTTGGCCGCTGAGGTTGACCAGCAATCTTTCCACGCACATGGGGTAGCCGCGTATCGTCGAGTCGCTGCGTGCCGCGTCAGTGGCGCGGTACACGGTGTACAGCCATTCAAGATCCTTCACCGTGAAGCCCAATTCCCGCTCTCGTGGGGTCGGCCCCCGGCGGCTGCCCGGCAGAAGAAACTCTTGAAAATAATAGGGGGGGGTGACGCTCGTCATGCTGCGTTCTCCATCGTTGCGGCGGTTGGAAGGCCCCAAGTTAGGTAGTGGTACAGCGCACGTGGCGGTAGATAAATGGTGCCGATCCAAAGCGCCCGTTGACAGCAGGCACGGGCGGCGTTGTTTAATCGACGGTCTGGATTCTTGTTGTCTCTTCCAATTATAAAATCGGAGCTACAGATGTCAGCCCAGTCCCCGATAGTTGAACGTGCTACAGCGCTCATTGGTTTCAACGACCTGGTGGGGTTGCTGCACAGCGTATTTGTGAAGCACGGCACCTCGCCCGAGGTGGCCGCGATCCTGGCGCACAATTGCGCCAGCGCCGAACGCGACGGCGCCCATAGCCACGGGATCTTCCGCATCCCCGGTTACCTCAGCACCCTGGCCAGCGGCTGGGTGGATGGCAAGGCTACGCCTGTGGTCACGGATGTAGCGTCAGGCTTTGTGCGCGTGGACGCCGGCAACGGCTTTGCCCAACCGGCCCTCGAGGCGGCGCGTGCGCTGCTGGTGGCCAAGGCCCGCAGCGCCGGGATTGCCTTGCTGGCGATCCATAATTCCCATCACTTTGCCGCGCTGTGGCCGGATGTCGAACCCTTCGCCGAAGAAGGGTTGGTGGCACTGAGCGTAGTCAACAGCATGACCTGCGTGGTGCCCCATGGCGCCGATCGGCCCCTGTTCGGCACCAACCCGATCGCCTTCGCCGCCCCGCGTGCCGATGGCGCGCCGATTGTCTTCGACCTGGCCACCAGCGCGATTGCCCACGGCGACGTGCAGATCGCCGCGCGCAAGGGCGAGCGCCTGCCGCCCGGCATGGGCGTGGACAGCCTCGGCCAGCCCACCACCGACCCCAAGGCCGTGCTGGAAGGCGGCGCGCTGCTGCCATTTGGCGGGCACAAGGGGTCGGCGTTGTCGATGATGGTCGAACTGCTGGCGGCAGCCTTGACCGGCGGCAACTTTTCTTTCGAGTTCAATTGGGCCGATCACCCCGGTGCGCGTACGCCCTGGACCGGGCAGTTGCTGATCCTGATCGACCCGAGCAAAACCGCCGGCCAAAGCTTTGCCGAGCGCAGCCAGGAACTGGTGCGGCAGATGCATGCGGCGGGGTTGCGGCGGTTGCCGGGGGATCGGCGCCATCGCACACGGGCGAAGTCGCAGGAAGTCGGGATTGAGATTGAAGCCAAGGATCTTCGGCAGTTGCAGGCACTGGCGGGGTAAAACGGGCTGCGCACGCGGCGCAGCCCCGTTGTATCAGTTGCGGCGACCCAGCAGCAGGCCAACCACCAGGCCGAAGCCTGCGGAAATGGCCACGGTCTGCCACGGGTGGCCACCGATGTAGGTTTCGGTGGCATCCACCACCGGCTTGCTGCGTTCGCGCACGTTGGACACCGAATCCAGGGCTTGCTTGAGCTTGATCGCAACCTGCTCACGCAGGGTTTCACCTTCCTCGCCCACCAGGGAGGCGCTGCTTTTGAGCAGTTTGTCCGACTCTTCGATCAGCGCGGTGAGTTCGCTGAAGGCTTGATCCTTGATTTGTTCTTCGACGGCTTGGGCGGCAGTTTTGCGGGCCATGGGTGTGACTCCTTGCGGGTGAATGTGACAGTGAACAATGGAGTGTTGGCGAGCTGCAAAAGTTGCAGTTTTTTTGCCCAAGTCTGGTTTGGGGAAAAATCCGGATCAGGAAATTTCGACCTACAGTGTAAGATGTCGCCTATTTGTGCAGCAGGTAATTCAACATGAGCTTCAATCTGGCCAACAAGACCCTCGCCGAACGCGCCGAGCTGGAAGATGAAAAGTCGCGCCTCTACGACCTGTGGCAAACCAACCTGGGCAAGGCCAAGGGCGAAGCCGCACGGTTGTTCGGCGAGCGCGCCAAGCGCAAGGGCAAGTGGGCCGAATGGGTTCGCGCCGAACTCGACGGCATGTCGCCGCCGGAGTTTTCCAACATGGTGCGCAGTGAAGTCAACAAGCTGATGGCGGCCGCCAAGTAAAGCTGTCGGCAATCGCCTCGCGTGTCTTCTGCAACATCGGATCCAGCTGGGCCTGGGTGCGCCAACCCAGCTCCACCGGGTAGCGCGGCAACGCCAAGGGGCACGCGAGCATGCGCAGGCCGGTCATGTCCGCGATGGCCTGGGCAGCATGCCCGGGAATGGTCGCCACCGCCGTGCTGCCCTTGAGCAAAAACGGCAGCGCGGCAAAGTGGCTGGTCGAGGCGCACACCTGGCGGCTCAGCCCCTGCGCCGCCAACCCTTCATCGGTAATCCCGATAAACCCGCCCGACGACACCAACACATGCTCGCGGCTGACGAACTCGTCGAGGCTGATGCTCATCTGCCCCGGTGTCAGGCTGGCCGGGTCGACCAGGCAGCGGTAATCGCCTTCACCCAGCACCTGGCGGCTTAGCCGGCCCTGGGCGAACCCGCCGGCGGTAATCGCCAGGTCCAGGCTGCGGTCGAGCAGGGCGGCGGCGACGATCTGGCTGTGGGTCTGGCGGAAGATCACCCGCAGCTTCGGCAAGCGCTGGGCGATGGCCTGCATCAGACGGCGGCCGTAGGCGATCTCGAAGTCATCGGACAAACCCACCACCACCGAGCGGCCCTGGTAATTCGGGTTGTCCGGGTTGACCATCGCCAGGCTCTGTCGGCAGCGCTCCAGGGCTTCGCTGATCACCGGCTTCAACTGATTGGCGCGCAACGTGGGCGCCAGGCCGCGGCCGGTGCGTACGAACAGTGGGTCGCCGTACACCTCGCGCAAACGCCGCAAGCCCGCACTGATAGCCGACTGCGTAACGCCCAGGCGCAGGGCCGCGCGGCTGGCGCTGGACTCGTCATGCAGGGCTTCGAAGGTTTTCAGCAGGTTCAGGTCGACCTGGGCGATATTTGTTTGGCTCATATCATTCAGTACTGAGGTGGGCTTTATTCATGATCGAGGCTGGCGGGAGAATGGGCAACCCCCCCTGATTCGGAGTGAACGTGATGCCCATTTCTACCGTGGCCGCCCTGCAAATCGGTGCCCTGCCAGGCGGTAAGGCCGAGACCCTGGCGCAAATCCTCGCCTATGAAGACGCGATCACCCGCGGCGGCGCGCAATTGGTGGTGATGCCCGAAGCGCTGCTGGGTGGCTACCCCAAAGGCGAAGGCTTTGGCACGCAATTGGGCTACCGCCTGCCCGAAGGTCGCGAAGCCTTTGCGCGTTATTTTGCCAATGCCATTGACGTGCCAGGCGTGGAGACCGAGGCGCTGGCCGGCTTGTCGGCCCGCACCGGGGCCAGCCTGGTTCTCGGTGTGATCGAGCGCAGCGGCAGTACCCTGTATTGCACGATGCTGTACTTCGAACCGCTCGGCGGCCTGGTGGCCAAGCACCGTAAGCTGATGCCCACCGGTACCGAACGGCTGATCTGGGGCCAGGGCGACGGCTCGACCTTGCCGGTGATCGACAGCGCCGTAGGGCGGATCGGCGGCGCGGTGTGCTGGGAAAACATGATGCCGCTGCTGCGCACTGCTCTGTATGCCAAGGGTGTGGAGGTGTGGTGCGCGCCGACGGTGGATGAGCGCGAGATGTGGCAAGTGAGCATGCGCCATGTGGCCCATGAGGGGCGTTGTTTTGTGGTCAGCGCGTGTCAGGTCCAGGCTTCACCTGAGGCCTTGGGTATGGAGGTGGCCAACTGGCCGGCAGACCGACCATTGATTGCCGGGGGCAGTGTGATTGTCGGCCCCATGGGTGACGTCCTGGCCGGGCCGCTGCTCAATGAAGCCGGGTTGCTGACCGCGCAGATCAACACCGACGACCTGGTGCGCGCGCGGTATGACTATGACGTGGTGGGGCACTATGCGCGCCCGGACATTTTCGAGCTGACGGTGGACGAGCGCGCCAAGCCGGGCGTGCGCTACATCACTGACTGAACAGGGTCAAAATGTGGGAGGGGGCTTGCCCCCGATAGCTGTGGTCCAGTCACTATCAGTGGTGACTGTTACGCCGCCATCGGGGGCAAGCCCCCTCCCACATTTTTAACCTTGTTTACCACGTCGCGGTATTGGGCAGGTCCAGGGTCCCGCGATCGACAAACCGCATGGTGCCAAACAACCCACCCGCCAGCTTGCCACGCAGCACATACGGCAGGTTGTTCAAACTCTGGGTCTGGCTCAGGCCCAGGGTCTGGCGCAACACGGAAAACGCCGAAACACTCACCGGCACTGTCAGTACCGTCTCGGAAAAGCGTGGGATGCTTCCCGCTTGGTCACTCACCCCCGACGCCAACGGCCGGCCATTGACCTCCAGGTCCAGGGCCACGCCGTTGTAGTCGATCGCCGTTTCATTCGGGTTTTGCACCCGCAGCTTTACGGCGAAGCGCACTTCCAGGTCCTGGCTTTGCAGCGGCTCGATCCCGACCACGTTGATATTCACCGGGTCGCGGTTGGGGAACAGGGCGCAGGCGCTCAAGGTCAGCAGCAGCAACGATAGAACCATGAGCTTGCGCATATAAAAGGTGCTCCTATTTTTTCGCGACGTCCGGGTCCTGCATCACCTTGAGGGTCGAGGACTCCGGATCAAATTCATCTTCTTCCAGCTCTATGAACTCTTCCGGCAGGAAAATGTTCAGCAGGATTGCACAGAACGCGCCCACGGTGATCGGTGATTCGAAGATGTTGTGCAGCGCTTTTGGCAGCTCGCGCAGCACTTCCGGCACGGCCGCGACGCCCAGGCCCATGCCCAGGGAGATCGCCACGATCAGCACATTGCGCCGGTGCAGGCCGGCTTCGGCGAGGATCTTGATACCCGCCACGGCCACCGTGCCAAACATGATCAGGGTCGCGCCGCCGAGTACCGGCTTGGGCATCAGTTGCAGCACCGCGCCGATCATCGGGAACAACCCCAGCAGCACCAGCAGGCCGGCAATGAAGTACGCCACGTAGCGGCTGGCCACGCCGGTCAGTTGGATCACGCCGTTGTTTTGGGCGAAGGTGACCATCGGCAGGCTGTTGAAGGTCGCGGCCATGGCCGAGTTGAGGCCATCGGCCAACAGCCCCGACTTGATGCGCTTGATATACAGCGGGCCCTTGACCGGCTGCTGCGAGATCATCGAGTTGGCGGTCAGGTCGCCGGCGGCTTCCAGCGGCGAAATCAGGAAGATCACCGCCACCGGGATAAACGCCACCCAGTCGAACGAAAAACCATACTTGAACGGCACCGGCACGCTGATCAACGGCACGTGGGGCAGGGCGGCCATGTCGACGCGGCCCATCCACCAGGCCACCACGAAACCCAGGGTCAGGCCGATGACGATCGACCCCAGGCGCAGGAACGGGTTGTTGAAGCGGTTGAGCACCACGATGGTCAGCAGCACCAGCGCTGCCAGGCCCATATTGCTGGCCGCGCCGAGGTCGCTGGCGCCAAAGCCGCCGGCCATGTCGGTGACCGCCACCTTGATCAGCGACAGGCCCATCAGGGTAATGATGGTGCCGGTCACCACCGGGGTAATCAGCTTGCGCAGTTTGCCGATGAACTGGCTGAGCACCACTTCGATAAACGCCGCGAAAAAGCAGATGCCAAAGATCGTCGAGAGGATTTCGTCGGTACCGCCGCCTCGGGCCTTGACCATGAAGCCCGCGCTGAGGATCACGCTGATAAACGAGAAACTGGTGCCCTGCAGGCACAGCAGCCCCGAGCCGATCGGGCCGAACGTGCGCGCTTGCACAAAGGTGCCGAGCCCCGAGACGAACAGCGCCATGCTCACCAGATACGGCACTTCGCTTTCCAGGCCGAGCACGCCGCCGACGATCAGGGTCGGCGTGATGATCCCGACAAAACTCGCCAGCACATGCTGCAGCGCGGCAAAAATTGCGGCGGTGAAATGCGGGCGGTCTTCCAGGCCGTAGATCAAGTCGGATTTATAGCGCGGGCGAGGGGCTTGAGCGTCAGACAAAATGAGGGCTCGGGTCAGAAAATGGAGGCGCAGGATGCCAGAAACTGCCGGTCGTCAGAAGTGTAAAAGAATATTTATAAAACCCTGCATAAAACCCGGCGGCCAGCCGATACCTCGTATAGGCCCACATACCAATTACAACAGTGGTGACCAAGGTCTGATCAGCGCGTTGACGCTGACCGATCGTTTCGCGGCAGGGACGCTTGCAAACACTCCATCCGAGAGCCCCGCCTATGTCCCTCCGTCATCTGAATATCGCCCCACGCGCGTCGCTTGGTTTCGCCTTCATCGCATTTTTAGTGGTTGTACTGGGGGTATTTGCGGTCAACCGCATGACGCAAATCCGCCAGTCGTCGGTGGACATGAGCGTGAACCAGCTGCCTAGCGTGACTTACCTGGGCAACATCACCGAAAACGTGTTGCGTCTGCGCATCCTGTCGTTCCGTGTATTGGTCAACCGCGAGCCTGCCGGCTTGCAGGAAGCCGAAGTGCGCATGGGCGTGCTCGCCGATAAGGTCAAGGCCGCCCAGGCCGGTTATGCCGCGTTGCCGGCGGGGCCGGAAGAGGCCGCGCTGTACAAGACGTTCGTTGCGACCCTGGACAACTACACCCAGGCCCAGGCCGAGATGCTGTCGCTGTCCAAACAAGGCAAGGTCGACGAGATGCGCGCGTTGATCAACAGCCGTATCAAGGACGGCACCGACCAGATGGGCGAGCAGTTGAATAAACTGATCGCCATCAACGCTGCCGACGCCAAGCAAGCCGACATAGAAGCGGGGCAGAGCTATGACGGCGCCATCACCGGCGTTATCGCCGTATCAGTGGCCGCTGCGTTGCTCACCGTGCTGCTGGCCTGGCTGCTGACCCGCAGCATCGTCGCACCGTTGCGCAAGGCCGTGGCCGTGGCCGAGACCATCGCCGGCGGCAACCTGACCGCCGTGATTGACGATGACGGCAAGGATGAGCCCGCGCGGCTGATCAACGCTTTGTCGGCCATGCAAACCAATCTGCGCCAGACCATCCAGCACATCGCCGGCTCGGCCACGCAGCTGGCGTCGGCGGCAGAAGAGCTGAGCGCGGTCACCGAAGAAGCCTCCCGGGGCTTGCAGCAGCAGAACAATGAAATCGACCAGGCCGCCACGGCGGTCAACGAGATGACGGCTGCCGTGGAAGAAGTGGCGCGCAACGCGGTGTCCACCTCCGAGGCATCCGGCCAGTCCAACCAGGCCGCGCGCGAAGGCCGCGACCGGGTGGTGGAAACCGTCGGCGCGATCCAGACCATGACCCAGGACGTGCAAAATACCTCGGTATTGATCGAAGGCCTGGCGTCCCAGGGCCGCGACATCGGCAAGGTGCTGGACGTCATCCGCGCGATTGCCGAGCAGACCAACCTGCTGGCGCTCAACGCCGCCATTGAAGCGGCCCGCGCCGGTGAGGCCGGGCGCGGTTTTGCGGTGGTGGCGGACGAAGTGCGGGCACTGGCCCACCGTACGGCGCAGTCGACCCAGGAGATCGAAAAAATGGTCGCCGGCATCCAGAACGGCACCGGCGAAGCCGTGCAGTCCATGCAACAGAGCAACCAGCGCACCCAGACCACCCTGGAAATGGCGCGCGCCGCCGGAGTGGCGCTGGAGCAGATCACCCAGTCCATCAGCCTGATCAACGAACGCAACCTGGTGATTGCCAGCGCCTCGGAAGAGCAGGCCCAGGTGTCCCGCGAAGTCGACCGCAACCTCGTCAACATCCGCGACCTGGCCACGCAGTCGGCGGCGGGCGCCAACCAGACCAGTGCGGCCAGCCATGAGCTGTCGCGCCTCGCGGTGGATTTGAACGCGATGGTGGCCCGGTTCGTTATCTAACGTCTGGAATGCAATCAAAAGTGGGAGGGGTTATGGCTTCCGGGCGTCAGGATTCACCAGGTTTTTCGGCCGTTCCCCAGCCAACGCCTGGAGCAGATTATCCACCGCACAGGTGGCCATCGCTTCCCGCGTTTCATGGGTCGCCGAGCCGATATGCGGCGTGGCCACCACATTGTTCAGGCGCAGCAGCGGCGAGTGGTGATCGAGCGGTTCCTTCTCGAACACATCCAGCCCCGCCGCGCGGATGGTGCGTTTTTCCAGGGCCTCCACCAGTGCCGCTTCGTCCACCACCTTGCCCCGCGAGATATTGATAAAGATCGTCTCGGGCCCCATCCGCGCGAATTCTTTGGCGCCGATCAGTTTTTCGGTTTCGGCCGTCAGCGGCAGGGTCAGGCAGACGAAATCGGCCTGCTGCAGCAAGTCATCGAGGCTGCGGTAGTGCGCGCCAAAACGCTTCTCCACCAGGGGCTTGGGCGAGTGGCTGTGGTAGATCACCGGCATGCCGAAGCCGAAATGCCCGCGCTGGGCCAGCGCTTCGCCGATGCGGCCCATACCGATGATGCCCAGGGTCTTGCCATGCACATCGCTGCCGAAATGCGCCGGGCCGATGTTTTTGTTCCATTGGCCGGCGCGCACCATGTCGGCCAGCTCGACCACGCGGCGAGCGGTGGCCAGGATCAGCGCGAAGCCGGTGTCGGCGGTGGTTTCGGTGAGCACATCGGGGGTGTTGCTGAGCAGGATGCCGCGTTGGGTCAGGTAGTCGATGTCATAGTTGTCGACCCCCACCGAGACGCTGGCCACCGCCTCCAGGTGCGGTGCCAGGTCGAGCAGCTTGGCGTCCAGACGCAGGCTCGCACCCAGCAGGCCGTGAGCGCCGGGCAGGGCGTCGCGCAGCTTGGCCAGGCCGGTGTCGTCCAGCGCCTCGATCAGCGTGACCTCGGCATGCTCATGCAGGCGCGCCATCAGCGGCGCGGAGAGTTTCTTGTACAAAACCACAGACTTTTTCATCGGGTGTTCACCTTTAAATCAAGGGTTGGCTGCGGCGCGCGTTCACGGTCACTGGCGCCGGGCTTGAGGAAAATCGTCAGCACCACCGCCAGCATCAACGCGCCGCTCATCAGCAGGTACGAAGCGCCGGGCGAGCCGGTGCTGCTATTGAGATAACCCACCAGGTAGGAGCCGCCGAACGAGCCGAGGGCGCCCATGCTGTTGATCAGCGCCATGGCGCCACCGGCCACGTTGGCGGGCAGGATCTCCGGGACGATGGCAAAAAACGGCCCGTAGGGCGCATACATGCAGGCGCCGGCAATCACCAGCAGGGTGTAGGACCACCAGAAGTGTTCGGCGCCCAGCACGTAGGAGGCGTAGAAGGCGATGGAGGCGATCAGCAGCGGCGGCCACACAAAGCGTTTACGCTTTTGCAGTTTGTCCGAGCCCCAGCTCACCACCAGCATGCCGATCACCGCCGCCAGGTAAGGCAGCGCCGAAAGCCAGCCGGCTTCGACCATGTCCATCTGCAGGCCTTGCTTGAGGATCGACGGCAGCCACAACACAAAGCCGTACACGCCGATGCTCCAGCAGAAAAACTGCAGCGCGAGGATGATCACCTTGGGCGAGCGGAACGCTTCGGCGTAATTCTTCACCGCCTTGATGCCGACCTGCTCGGCGGCCAGCGCGGTTTCCAGGTCGTGTTTCTCGCTGTCGCTCAGCCACTTGGCATCCTTGGGACGCTCGTCGGCCAGCTTCCACCAGATAAACGCCCAGAGCACCGCCGGCAGGCCTTCGATGATAAACATCCAGCGCCAGCTGAAATGCTGCACCAGGTAACCCGAGACCACCGACATCCACAGCATGGTCACCGGGTTGCCGAGGATCAGGAAGGTATTGGCGCGCGAGCGTTCGGCGCGGGTGAACCAGTGGCACAGGTACACCAGCATGGCCGGCATCACCGCCGCTTCGACCACGCCGAGCATGAAGCGAATCACGATCAGCATGTAGGCGTTGGACACCACGCCCGTCAGGGTGGCCAGGCCGCCCCAGAGGATCAGGCTGACGAAAATCAGCTTCTTGACGCTGCGCTTTTGCGCGTAGATAGCCCCCGGTACCTGGAAGAAAAAGTAGCCGAGGAAAAACAGCGCGCCCAGCAACGACGACATGCCGGGGGTGATCATCAGGTCTTCGGCCATCCCGGAGGCGGCGGCGAAGCCATAGTTGGCGCGGTCCAGGTACGCCAGGCTGTAGGTGATAAAGACGATGGGCATGATGTACCACCAACGGCGGGTGGCGAGTTTCACGGTTTCCATGGGGTTGCTCCTGAGCTTGTTGTAGTTGTGGCAACAGGGTGTGGGTCATGCAACGGATCGGCTGGGCAGCTCTTGGCGTGTGGGCAGGCCTTCCATATCGCCACGGCTTTGCACGGCGCGGCTGCCGATCCAGTTGCCGCGCTGGACCGCTTCGGGGAAGCTGAGGTTTTCCAGCAGGGCGCTGATCATGCCGACGGCAAAACCATCACCGGCGCCGACGGTGTCGACCACCTTGTCGACGCGCACGGCGGCGACAAAGCCCTGGTCCATGTGGGTGCGGTAATAGGCACCGTCCGCGCCCAGCTTGATCGCCACGGCTTCGGCGCCCTGGTCGAGGTAAAACGCGGCGATGTCCGCCGGGTCGTCGTAACCGGTCAGCAAACGGCCTTCGCCCAGGCCCGGCAAAACCCAGTCGGCCAGGCTGGCGAGGTGGTTGATTTCGCGGATCATCTGCGCCTGGCTGGCCCACAGCGACGGGCGCAGGTTGGGGTCGAACGACACGCTGCGCCCGGCCTTGCGCATCTGCGTCATCAGCTCCACGGACAGCTCGCGCGTGGCCTCGGACAACGCCGGCGGAATACCGGTGGCGTGCAGATGGCGCGCCTGCAACAGCGCGGGGCTGATGGCGGCGATGGAGAGGTGGCTGGCCGCCGACCCCTTGCGAAAGTACTCCACCTGCGGGTCGGCGCCGGCGTCCTCGCGGGACTTGAACTGAAAACCGGTGGGGTGCAGCGGGTCGACCGCCACGTGCCGGCAATCCAGGCCTTCTTTTTGCAGTGTGTCGACCACAAAACGCCCGAGGGAATCATTGCCCACGCGGCTCAGCCAGGCCACGTTGAAACCCAGGCGCGACAGGCCGATGGCCACGTTGCTGTCGGCGCCGGCAATGCGCTTGTGAAAGTCCGCGACCTGGGCCAGGTCGCCGGTCTGCTCGGCGACAAACATCGCCATGGTTTCACCAAACGACAAAATATCGATGTCAGACATGGGCGTTCTCCTCACGAGGTTGGCCAAGGCGGGCGAGGGCGGCGACCTGCTGTGCGGTGACCTCGATCAGGTCCGCGCCTTGCAGGGGGAATTCCACGGCCCGGGTAATGCCTTGAGTCATGTGCTTGAGCAGTTGTTCCCACAGATGCAGGTCGGTGGCGCCGGGCGGCAGCGCCACCAGCTTGCCGTCGGCGCGGCGGGCCACGGCCTTGCAGTGCAGGTAGTCCACATGCCGGCCCAGCAGGCGCGCGGCGGTCAGGGCGGATTGGTCCTGCCACTGCCAGTTGCCGATATCGAAGGTCATCTTCACCGACAGGCCCAGGCGTTCGACTTCGCTGAAGAAACGCTGCATCGGCTCGATCCGCCCGCCGTGCAGGGTCTGGTCGTTTTCCACCAGCAGCGCGACCGGGTGGCGTTGCAGCAGGGCGTGCAGGCTCTCCAGGTCATTGGTGTCGGTGAAGTAGCCCAGGGAGACTTTCAGCCACTGCGCGCCGAAGGCCTGGGCGCGGTCCAGGGTGGCGTTGAGTTCAGCGTTCGGCTGGGCGCGGCCGGCGACCCACAATTCCAAAGGCGATGAGAACACTGATTCCAGGCCTTGCTCGGCGGCAGCATTGGCCAGTTCGGCGGGCTGTTCGCGGGTCAGCAATTCTTCACGCCATTCGATGCGCTGGGCGCCGGCGGCCGCCAGCAACTCGACAAAACTCAGCTGGCCACGCTGGCGAACCAGGTCGGCGCCGTAGCTGGAGAGGCTGATGGAGACGGGGTATTTGTGCATTGTTGTTTACCTCTGAAACCGGTTTCATTTTTGTAGAAAAAAATATCAGATGCGCTGCGTTGAGCCGCGGACGATCAGTTCAGGCAGGAAATCCAGGGTGCGCGTCGGCGCGTCGTCACCGCGCAGGCGCTTGAGCAAACAGTCGAAGGCGCTGGCGCCAATCGCCTCGGTGGGTTGGGCGAGGGCGGTGATGCCGGTGCCCACCAGCGGGTACCAGTCCAGGTCATCCAGGGCGATCAAACCGACGTCTTTAAACAGCTCGCAGCCCAGCGCCTTGAGTGCGTGGGTACAGGCCAGCGCGGCGATGCCGTTGGCACAGAACAACGCCTTGGGGCCGGGTTTGGCGAGGAAGGCTTGCAGGTGCGTTTGCAGCGCGTCATCCAGTTCCAGCACCGCGCCGGTCAGGCCTGCGCGGGCGGCGATTTCGGCCTTGAAACTGGCCAGGCGCTCCAGGCGCGAACTGGTGCCGTCGGTGGCTTCGCTCACCAGCAGCACATCGCGGTAACCCTGCTGTTGCAGGTGCTCCACGGCCATACGCACGGCGGCAGGGTTGTCCAAACCGACCAGGTCGCTGTGCAGCGGCTCGACCTTGCGGTCCACCAGCACCAGGGGCATTTCGCGCTGCAATTCCAGTAACTGGTCGAGGTGATGGCCGAGGGTGTTAACGATCAGCCCTTCGATGTTGTACGAACGCAGCGCGGCCAGGTGCTGGCGCTCTTGCTCGTCATCGCGGTCGGTGTTGCACACCACCAGGCTGTAGCCGTGTTGGCGGCAGGCGGTTTCGACGCCGTGCATCACGGCAATGGAATAGGGGTTGCGGATATCGGCCACCAGCATGCCGATCAGGCGCGTGCGACCACGTTTCAAGCCACGGGCCATCTGGTTGGGGCGGTAGCCGAGTTGCTCGATTGCTTGCTCGATGCGCAGGGCAATGGCGTCGGAGAGCAGGGCGCGGTCATCGCCGATAAAGCGCGACACGCTGGCCTTGGACACCCCGGCGCGCTTGGCGACGTCGAGCATGGTGACGCGGCTGCGCTGAGCGGCGGAAAAAGTAGTCACGAAAGCAGGCCTTTCTTATTGGATTTATAGGTTTCATTGCTTTCAAACAGCGATGAAACCGGTTTCATAAGATGCCAGGCAACCCATTTCGTCAAGGAATTTTTGTGAAAAACAGACCGGGGTCAACTTAGGAAACCGACGAGCGGATAGGCCTACCTGTTAGTTCTGACAGTATCCGGCTACGGGCTTTAGGCGTTTAATTTTTCCTAACAACAGACAGGTACGTAGTTCGCTCCTGGCTTGGCGTAGTGAACCTAATCCTGAGGTTGCGACATGTCTACTATCCCTGGTTTGGCTCCTTTGACAATTGCGGGTGTGAGTACCACTGACGGCAGAGGGGTGGTGCCGCAAGCGTTAATGTTGGCGCCGCTTATCTGCCAGATTCCCAGGTGGGCCCCAGAGCCCTCAGTGGGCTCGCCCCCGCACGTAGTCGAACTTTTTGGCATCAGCAATGGCACTGTAACGCTACTTGACACCTTGGTTGTGGGGCCGCCACCGCCACCGATTCTCAACTTTTATAATCTCACCATCAGCCTGGCATACATGCGCAGTGCACCCTCTCGCGTGGTGCAGCTTTACTACACCGTTACCACGGAGGGCGGTTCGAATAGTATGCTGCCGACCATCCCGGTCACCTTTGACCTGGACCCTCCGAGGCGTTTGCTGCCGACCGATGTGCTGCAGTTCGTGGTGCCTCCCGTACCGGCGCTCGACAACGCCTACCTGCAGAATAACCCGCGTGTAGCCTTCAACCTCCCCGTCTATAACATCGCGGCACCGGGTGACCGGGTCGAACTGTTTTTATCCAACCAGGCAAATCCTGCTCCCAATCTGCCTGCCGCCGGGGGAGCGCTGGTGAACTTTGCCACTTCGCCCTGGACCGTATCGCTGGATGCCGCTGCCTTTCGCGCGCTGAGCAATGGCCCGGCGTATGTGTTCTACAAGATATTTGACGCCACCGGTAACTTCAGCACCCGAAGTATCGGCCTGCCTTTTAATGTCAACCTGGGCACGGTAGTTCCGACCCCGTCTATTACGCTGCCAGCGCCCCGGGTGCAACACACATTAACCAATGGTTACTTGAACTGTACCTCGGTGCCCAGCGTGATGGCCGGTGTTATCTGGTTGATTTCCCCAATAAACGCCATACAAGTAGGTGATGAACTGAGGTGTGTGTGGCAGGGGTATAACGAAAATAACTGGGAAACGCAAAATCCGAATGTGGTGTTCCAGCGTTCATTGCTGTGGACACAGCAAAATGTAACAACAGGCGCGACGGTTGTAGTCGATTCCTTCGACACGACATTGTTTCCTCTGCGCAGGTTTACATCGGCCACCTTTATTTATGAGGTGTGGCGCAACGGTGTAAGAGTGGGCGTATCGCAGCCCGGGCGTGTGCGAGTTGATCTGACTTACTCCACAGGTTGTTATTGCACGCCGCGCGGCATTGTATGTAATTGATTTGGTTTTGATGGGTGCAGGGCGGCGTCGATTAAGCGATGTGCGTGAGCCCAGCGCATTCAAAAGGTTCGTGGTTGATGCACTTGGGTTTATTCAATCGACGAAGTGAGCAGTTGTTCTAGTAACTTAATTAGCCGGAGCAAGAAGATGGACAGAACAAACAGAGATATTATTAACGCCTTTGTGCCGAATCTTCCCGCGAGCTACAGCCCCACTCGAATGAATGCCGGTACATTTGTAGGTGAAGTTCCTGGTTATACCGGGTTACTCACAAGGAATGCCGCGAAAGGTCAACTGACTGATCTGAACATCCCCGTTTGGTTTCCCGCCAGTGCTAATCCGGCCGAGCCCGATGTGGTCACGATTCAGATTCAACCCTATCGTGACCTCAGCAGTTTCGCTGATGTCGCTGCAGAGGACCTGTATTTCGCAACCGGTGGCGTGCAATATTCCGTGACGACCGTCAATCCAGCCGATCCTTTTGTCGTGCCGATTCCCGAAGCCTTACGTCCGCCGGGCGTATGGTTGGTTAGATACACTGTGCTTAGCCGAGACACGGGCAACGACAATACCTCAGTCCCACAACTGCTGATCGTTGACGGGACGGCACCCTATGACCGTTCTGGCGATCGGCCTCCTGCACCGACGCTTCCCGCGGGGGCGCCGAACCCTATCGACCAGGCCTATTTCCAGGGCCAGCCAAACCAGACCGTGAATTTTCCGATTTCTTACGCCCTCACCGACGGGAAAGCCTCGGACGATCTCGTCGAGGTGTACTTCGGCGATTCGGATACGCCGATCGTAATTGCAGGGAGCACCAGGAATCTGATTGACCCCGCCACGCCAACCACCATTCCCTTGCCGCTGAGTGCAGTACTGGCTGCACAGGCGTCGGGTAACTTTGACCTGCGCTATCGATTGTTCGACGTTGCCGGAAACCCGTCGCAAGAGTCGTATCGGCTGCGGCTGCCAGGTTTGTCCCAGGCCCCCGTGCCCGCCGGCTTTCAGCCTGCGTTGGTTGACCTTGCCGTACCCGGTGACGGGCTGATTCATCTTAATGATGTGGCGACTAATACCGGCATTATCGTGCGGGTTCCTGCCTTTACCAATGCTCAACCCACAGACCAGATCATCGTTACCTTGACCTCGGTGAATGGTTCAATACCGCTGTCGCTTCCTGTCGGTACGAGTGTTTTTCCGATCCCATTCCAGTTCGGCACTGCTAACGCGACGACGCTCTACGGGGCCGGACCAGGCGACGTGGCCGTAACCGCGACTTACACCGTAAATCGCGGCGGGAACACTTTCCCGGCGGTGCCGTTAAGTACCCCGTTCAATCTGAACCTGGCTGTTGCAGGGCCGAATCCTAACCCCATCCCTCCAGGGCCGAACGGTATAAACGTCGACCTGCTGCCGGTCGTGGTCGAGGCCATTCGCCCTGGCGGTGTGTTCGGGCCGCCCAACCTTCTGGAAGCGGTCGATGTCAACCGCGATGCAAGAGCGCGAATCCCGCTGTGGACGGCCGCCGTATTACCCGATGTGCAACTGCCGTTCACGATTACTTTGAATTATGGTGGTCGTGTTTATACGCAAGACGTAACAGCCATGCCGCCGGGTCGGGAGGTGATATTCACAATTCCGTTCGCCGATATCCTCGCGTTGGGTGGCCCGACTCAACAGGCGTTTTATACCGTCAGTCGCCTTGGAAATCCTAACCCGCAGCGTTCGGTCGATACCACGGTCACTGTAAACTCTGCGATATTGCAAATGGACGCGCCAGTTGTTCGGGCCCCGAACACTACAACTCCAATTACACTGGTCAACTGCAATAGTCTGCTTCCGATCAATACCGGCGCACTCAGAGTATTTATCCCGCCTTCCCCGTACTTGTCGCTAAACGAACCGGTTAATGTGACCTACGTAGGCGCCCAAGGTAATAATACCGGCGCCCCGCCAACTTTGCCGCCCATCGTTCAAAGTTTCCCTGTGCCTAATGCTACTGCACTGCGTCTTGGTTTCGAAGTGAGTCTAGGCAGTCCCGCAGTGTTGTATAACCCGGTCAATGCCAATACTGGTCTTCTAAACTCCGGGTCTGCAAGCGTGACTGTTTCAACTCTGTATCAGGGGCAACCGGTGAGCTCTCTTCCTTACGTAGTAAGGGTAAGAGGATTCAGGCCGGGTACTGCCCCTGCCGCCTACTACTGCGATGGCGCGCGTATTCCATAGGCCAGCGTGCAGTGATGTTGCCAAAGAGGGGTGAGGCCCTCTTTGGCGTATTTTATTTGTGTGTGGTTTAACGGATTTTATGGTGATGTTTCTTATTGGTCTTGTTGATTTTTTTCATGCAAGTTGAGGAAAAGTCCTACAGATTTAAGGCGTTTGCTGGTGAATCATGGCGCCGCTTGATTGGTTGGGTCCCACGAGATTTAGAACCCTCCCTATCGTTTACTGAAGGTACTAGAGGTTCATTAATATGTCGGCAGTGTTCAATTTCAAACCCACACCTTTGAGCCTTGCTTTAACGGCCCAGGCAGTCTCGCTTTTGTTTCTGGTGGCTCCGGATGCATCGGCGCTTACCCAAGTGCGGTCCCCCAACACGTCCATATCAGTCGCTACGCCGCTTGATAGTTATGGCTTGTTTCCAGCGTCGAGCCTGATTGCAACCGGCGCGAATACCAGCCAGATCACGATGGATAACGCCGGTTTGACGCTCCAGGCAAACAGTAGCGCGCGGGATATCGATGCGATGAATCGATCGACCGTAGTCATCGATAGCTCAAGGGTGGATGCCCGCCTCGGGGTAGGCAGTGCCATCTTTTCCAGGGGCGGCAGCAGTGTACTCATCACCAATAACAGTGCCATCACCAATAACACGGCCAATGGCTTTGGCGTGTCGGTCACGCGTACGCTCAATGCAACGAATGGTTCCTCCCTCGAGGTCAGGGACAGCAGTATTACCGCCATAAGCCGTGGTATCAACTCCTCCGGCTACGGCAAGGTAAATCTGGATAATGCCCGTGTCGAGGCGACCGGTGCGACGGGTATGGGGCTGGTGTTGCTCAATGCCGAGGCCGTCGTCAGAAACAACAGCAGCATTGTTGGCGGAGCCTCCGGCGTAAACATGCGTACGGACGCCGACCTTACCCTTACCAATAGCTTGATTCTTGACAACTCCGTGGTCCAGGGGCGAACCGGCCCCGCGATCCTGGTAGACCCGCCGTTGACCAATAACAGCGCCGCCGATATCCAGGTGCTGAACGGCTCGAACTTGCTGGGTGGCAATGGCGTCCTGTTGCAGGTCGCGAATAACGGCATTGCCAACATGAACGTCGACAACAGCCGATTGACCGGCGACGTGGTCATCAGCGCGACCGGCACGGGTACCGTGCAACTCAACAACAATGCCTTGCTGACCGGGCAGTTGCGCAACGTTGCACAACTGGATGCCAACAACGGCGGCAAGTGGATGCTGGTGGGTGACAGCGAAGTCGGTGCATTGCGCATGGCCGGTGGCTCGGTGGAGTTTGGCGCTCCGACCCAATTCTTCCAGCTGAACACCAACAGCCTGGCCGGCAACGGTACGTTCATCATGCACACCAACTTCAACACCGGCGTGACCGACCTGTTGAACGTCAATGGCAACGCCGAGGGCAACCACCAACTGCTGATCGCCGCCAGCGGCAACGAATTGGCCGTCGGTGAGCCGATCAAGGTTGTTCACACCCAGAGCGGTGGTGCGCAGTTCGGCCTGGTGGGCGATACCGTTGACGTCGGCGCTTTCTCCTATGGGCTCAAGCAGGAAGGCACCGACTGGTACCTGGACACCGAACGCCGGGGTACCAGTAACGCTGCCCAGGCCGTGTTGGCAGCGTTCAACGCGACACCGACCATCTTGCTCGCCGAAGGCAGCATCCTGCGTACACGCATGGGCGAACTGCGCTTCAGCGAAGGCAAGAGCCAAGGCCTGTGGATGCGCTCCTACGGCAACAAATACGATGTGGCGGCCAACAGCAATGGCTTGGGGTACACCCAGAACCAGACCGGTTTCACCATCGGTGCCGACACCGCGCTGGAGGCGGGCGATGGCCAGTGGCTTGCGGGTGTGATGGGCGGTTACAGCAAGACCGATCTGAGCCTGAGCCGTGGCAGCAGTGGCATGGTCAACAGCTACCACGTGGGTGCTTATGCAACCTGGCTGGATGCCGAGAGCGGGCTGTACGTCGACCTGGTGGGTAAGGTCAACCGCCTCAATACCCAAAGCCAGGTCAATATGAGCGATGGCCAGCGCGCCAAAGGCAACTACACGCAGGATGCCGTGAGCGCCTCGGCGGAAGTGGGCAGGCATATCAAGCTGGACGATGACTTCTTCGTTGAACCGTACGCCCAGCTGTCCACCGCCTTTATCGCGGGTTCCAGCTACAGTATGGACAACGGCCTCAAAGCCAAGGGTGAAAGTACCAAGTCGGTGCTCGGCAAGGTGGGTGTGACAATCGGTAAAAATATCCAGCTGGAAGGTGGCCCGGTGCTGCAGCCGTACCTGCGTACCGCCGCGGCGCATGAGTTCAACGATAACAACAAGGTGCTCATCAACAACCAGGCCTTCAACAACGACCTGTCGGGTTCGCGTTATGAAGTGGCGGCGGGTATGGCGGTTAACTTGTCGGATAACCTCAAGTTGCACGCCGAGATCGAAACCAGCCAAGGCAAGAAAATCGACATGCCTTGGGGTGGGACCGTTGGTCTGCGTTACACCTTCTAAATAGTCGAGCAGGTAAAAAGGGGAAGCTTAGGCTTCCCCTTTTTTTGCCTGCCGGATCAGCTGAACAGCCCCGCAGCAATATTGATCGAAAAGCCCAGTATCGCGGTATTGAACAGAAAACCGATCAGGGATTGCCCCAGCACCACTTTGCGCAGCCCACGGGTGGCAACGCCCACATCGGCGGTTTGCACGGCCACGCCGATGGTGAACGAGAAGTACAGGAAGTCCCAGTAATTGGGCGTGCGCAAGCCCTCGGCAAAACGCAGGGCCGGTTCATCGCCATCCCAGGTGTAGAACAGGCGCGCGTAATGCACGCTGAAAATCACCCCGATCAGCAGCCATGAGCCGATCACGGTCAACGCAGTGAACCCGTAATGCACCAGGCGCGCGCTGCCGTCGAGGTCTTTGCTGCCCACCAGGTTCAGGGTGATGGTCGCCAGGCTGGCAATCGCCGCGATGCACACCATGAACAGCACCAGGCCGGCGTTCTCATCCTCGATTTCGGCGATGCGTTTGACGTCGTCAGCCCGGGCGTGGCTTGCCAGCCACACCATCAGTATCAGGTAGGTCCAGACCCCGGCGTTCCAGCCATAGAGTACTTTTCCAATCAGCGTATCAGCCGGCGCCAGGATGCCCACGGCAAGGCCGAGTACGGCGGCGGACGAGAGGCGAGGGTGGGTGCGGGCGAGAAAAGCCATAGGTGCTCACAACAGGGGAGGTTGTGAGCACCATAGCGCATTTTTTATCGACGCTTGCGCACCAGCTTCATGACCACCACAAAGAACACCGGCACAAACACCACCGCCAGGGTGGCGGTGATCATCCCGCCGATCACGCCGGTACCGATGGCTTGCTGGCTGGCCGAGCTGGCACCGGTGGCAATCGCCAACGGCACCACGCCGAGGATGAACGCCAGCGAGGTCATGATGATCGGCCGCAGGCGCAGGCGCGCGGCTTTCAAGGTGGCGTCGATCAGGTCTTCGCCATGGTCGACCAGATCCTTGGCGAACTCGATGATCAGGATCGCGTTCTTCGCCGACAAACCGATGATGGTGATCAAGCCCACCTTGAAGAACACATCGTTGGGCATGCCACGCAAGGTCACCGCCAACACCGCGCCGAGTACACCCAACGGCACCACCAGCAGCACCGAGGTCGGAATCGACCAGCTTTCATACAGCGCCGCCAGGCACAGGAACACAATCAGCAGCGACAGGCCCAGCAGCAATGGCGCCTGGGCGCCGGACAAACGTTCCTGCAGCGACAACCCGGTCCATTCCTGGCCCAGGCCGGCGGGCAATTGGCTAACCAGCCGCTCGATTTCTGCCATGGCCTCGCCGGTGCTGTGCCCCGGCGCCGCTTCGCCGCTGATGGCGATGGCGGGGTAGCCGTTGTAGCGCGTCAGCTGCGCCGGGCCCTGGGTCCACTTGGCTTCGACAAACGCCGACAACGGCACCATCTTGCCGGCGTTATTGCGCACGTTGATCTTCATCAGGTCCGCCACCTGGCTGCGCTGGTCGCCTTCGGCCTGCACCACCACCCGCTGCATGCGGCCCTGGTTGGGGAAGTCGTTGATGTAAGCCGAGCCAATCGCCGACGACAGCACGTTGCCCACATCCGCAAAGGACACGCCCAGCGCGTTGGCCTGCTTGCGGTCTACCTCTAGCTGCACTTGCGGCGCCTCGGCCAGGGCGCTTTCACGCACGTTGGCCAGGATCGGGCTTTTCTCGGCGGCGGTCAGCAGTTCGGTACGCGCTTGCATCAATGCAGCATGGCCGACGCCACCCCGGTCCTGCAGGCGGAACTCGAACCCGCTGGAAGTGCCAAGGCCGTCCACCGGCGGCGGCAGAATCGCGTAGGCAATTGCGTCCTTAAGCTCGCTGAACGCGGCGTTGGCACGGTCGGCAATCGCCGAGGCCGAGTCTTCGCTGCTGCGCGTCGACCAATCCTTCAGTGTGGTAAACGCCAGCGCCGCATTCTGCCCCGAGCCGGAGAAGCTGAAGCCCATGATCATGGTGGTATCGCCCACCCCGGGTTCCTTGGCGTTATGCGCTTCGATCTGCTCGGCGACCTGCACCGTGCGGTTCTTGCTCGCACCGGGTGGCAATTGGATATCGGTGATGGTGTAGCCCTGGTCTTCCACCGGCAGGAACGAGGAGGGCAGGCGGCTGAACATCAGCCCCAGGCCCACCAGCAACACCAGGTAGATCAGCAGATAGCGCCCGCTGCGCTTGAGGGCGTAGGCCACCCAGCCCTCATAACGGTCGGAGAATTGCTCAAAGCGTTTATTGAACCAGCCGAAAAAGCCGCCCTTGGCATGGTGGTCGTCCTTGGCAATCGGCTTGAGCAAGGTGGCGCACAGCGCCGGGGTCAAGGTCAGGGCGAGGAACGCCGAGAACAGAATCGAGGTGGCCATCGACAGCGAAAACTGCTGGTAGATCACCCCCACTGAGCCTTTCATGAACGCCATCGGCAGAAACACCGCCACCAGCACCAAGGTGATACCGACGATGGCCCCGGTGATCTGGCCCATGGCCTTTTTGGTCGCATCCTTGGGCGACAGGCCCTCGGTGACCATGATGCGCTCGACGTTCTCCACCACCACAATCGCATCGTCCACCAGGATGCCGATGGCCAGCACCATGCCGAACATGGTCAGCACGTTGATCGAAAAACCCAGCAACAGCATGGTGGCGAAGGTGCCCATCAGCGCAATCGGCACCACCAGGGTCGGGATCAAGGTGTAACGCACGTTCTGCAGGAACAGGAACATCACCGCAAACACCAGCGCCATGGCCTCCAGCAAGGTGTAGACCACCTTGGTGATCGAGACTTTGACGAATGGCGAGGTGTCGTACGGGATCTTGTATTCCACATTGGCCGGGAAGTAGCGCGACAGCTCGTCCATCTTCGCGCGCACCAGGGTCGCGGTGTTCAGCGCGTTGGCCCCCGGCGCCAGTTGCACACTCACGGCGGTGGACGGCTTGCCGTTCAGGCGCGTGGAAAACTGGTATTCCTGGCTGCCGATTTCCACCCGCGCCACATCGCCGATGCGCACGGTGGAGCCGTCCGGGTTGGCCTTGAGCACGATGTCGGCGAACTCCGCCGGCGTCGACAGTTGGCCCTTGACCAGGATCGCCGCGGTGATTTCCTGGGTTTTAGTCCCCGGCAAATCACCGATGCTGCCCGCCGACACCTGGGCGTTCTGCGCGCTGATCGCCGCATTCACATCGGCCGGGGTGAGGTTGAAGCCAATCAGTTTCTGCGGATCGATCCAGATGCGCATCGCGCGTTCGGCGCCGTACAACTGAGCCTTGCCCACGCCGTCCAGGCGCTTGAGTTCGTTCATCACGTTGCGCGCGAGGTAATCGCTGAGCGCAACGTCGTCGAGCTTGCCGTCGCTGGAGGTCAGGGTCACCAGCAGCAGGAAGCCGGCGGATACCTTTTCTACCTGCAAGCCTTGCTGGGTGACGGCCTGGGGCAGGCGCGGCTCCACGGCTTTGAGGCGGTTCTGCACATCGACCTGGGCCATCTCCGGGTCGGTGCCCGGCTGGAAGGTGGCGGTGATGGTCGCTGAGCCGAGGCTGCTCTGGGATTCGAAATACAGCAGGTGGTCGGCGCCGTTGAGCTCCTGCTCGATCAGGCTGACCACGCTTTCATCCAGGGTCTGCGCCGAGGCCCCGGGGTACACCGCGTAGATCTCCACCTTCGGCGGCGCGACGTTGGGGTACTGGGCCACCGGCAACTGCGGGATGGCCAGCGCGCCGGCCAGCAAAATAAACAGGGCCACCACCCAGGCGAAGATCGGGCGGTCAATAAAGAACTGCGGCATGGCGGGGTTATTCCTCTACCTGGACTTTTTCGCCGGGGCGCGCGTGTTGCAGGCCTTCGACCACAATGCGGTCACCGGGCTTGAGGCCGCTGCTGACGATCCAGCGATCCTCGATCACCGCGCCCAATTCCACCGGTTGCTGGCTGACGACCTGTTCGTCATTCAACAACAGCACCATCGGGATGCCGGCGCTGTCACGGGTGATGGCGCGTTGCGGCACGCTGATGCCTTGTTTATCCACGGCCTGCTCCAGGCGCACGCGCACAAAGCTGCCGGGCAGCAAGTCGAGGTCGGGGTTGGGGAACTCGCTGCGCAGGATGATCTGCCCGGTGCCGGGGTCTACGCTGATTTCGGCGAACAGCAACTTGCCGGGCAGCGGGTACAGGCTGCCGTCGTCCTGGATCAGCGTGGCCTTGGCCTGGTCCTGGCCAACCTGCTTCAAGCTGCCGGCGCGGAAGGCGCGGCGCAGGTCGTTCAGCTCACGGGTGGACTGGGTGAGGTCGGCGTGGATCGGGTCCAGTTGCTGGATGATCGCCAGCGGCGTGGCTTCGTTCTGGCCCACCAGGGCGCCTTCGGTGACCAGCGCACGGCCGATGCGCCCGGAGATTGGCGCGGTCACGGTGGCATAACCCAGGTTCAGTTTGGCGCGCTCGACCGCGGCTTTATTGGCGGCGACTTCGGCGTTGGTCTGGCGCACCGCCGCGCGGGCATTGTCGTAGTCCTGGCCGCTGATGGCGTTGCCTTCCACCAGTTGGCTGTAGCGCTGCTCTTGCAGGCGCGCCTGGAACGCATTGGCCTCGGCCTTGCTCAGGTTGGCCTGGGCGCTGTCGAGGTCGGCCTTGA
This sequence comes from Pseudomonas sp. AC463, assembly GCF_979253585.1. Taxonomy (NCBI): domain Bacteria; kingdom Pseudomonadati; phylum Pseudomonadota; class Gammaproteobacteria; order Pseudomonadales; family Pseudomonadaceae; genus Pseudomonas; species Pseudomonas sp. AC463. The sequence continues at coordinate 175,945 of NZ_CEEDDZ010000008.1, forward strand.
ACGGGGCCGGGTCGATGCGAAACAGCACGTCGCCCTGTTTCACGTCATGGCCTTCCTTGAACACGCGCTGCATCACCACGCCGGCGACCCGTGCGCGCACTTCGGCGATGCGCGGCGCGGCGATGCGCCCGCTCAGCTCGCTGGTGATCGACAGCGGCTTGGCCTGCAGGGTTTCGATGCGCACCTTGGCCGGGGGCGCTTGCGGCGCCTCGGCGGCGGATTTGTCACACGCGCTCAGGGCCAGCGTCAGGGCCAGCAGGCAAAACGGCGCAAACAGATTCTTCGACATGCTCTTATCCCAATATTGACTGGCGCATCCTAAGGTCACCTGCGCCGTGGTGCTGTGAAGCTGTGTAGCTCGTGTGTGAAGAAATGTAAGGGGTCGGCGCGCGGGGCGCCGGGGGCGTATATCCTTGCACAATCCTGCAAACACTGAAGATCAAAATGTGGGAGGGGGCTTGCCCCCTCCCACAGTGGATTTGTGTACTGCCGACAAACCGTATTAATTGGAAACACCATGCCCAACATCCTCCTGGTGGAAGACGACGCCGCACTCTCCGAGCTGATTGCCAGCTACCTGGAGCGCAATGGCTACCACGTCAGCGTGCTCAGCCGTGGCGACCACGTGCGTGAACGTGCGCGCGTCAGCCCGCCGGACCTGGTGATCCTTGACCTGATGCTGCCCGGCCTCGACGGCTTGCAGGTGTGCCGCTTGCTGCGCGCCGACTCGGCGGGCCTGCCGATCCTGATGCTCACCGCGCGCGACGACAGCCACGACCAGGTGCTGGGCCTGGAAATGGGCGCCGACGACTACGTGACCAAACCCTGTGAGCCCCGCGTGCTGCTGGCCCGCGTGCGCACCTTGCTGCGCCGCAGCAGTTTGTCCGAGCCGCAGGTGGCCAGTGACCAGATCCTGATGGGCAACCTGTGCATCGACCTGTCGGAGCGCACCGTGACCTGGCGCGGCCAGGCGGTGGAGTTGTCCAGCGGCGAATACAACCTGCTGGTGGTGTTGGCCCGGCACGCCGGCGAGGTGCTCAGCCGCGACCAGATCCTGCAACGCCTGCGGGGTATCGAGTTCAACGGCACCGACCGCTCGGTGGACGTGGCCATCTCCAAGCTGCGCCGCAAGTTCGACGACCACGCCGGCGAAGCGCGCAAGATCAAGACCGTGTGGGGCAAGGGCTACCTGTTCAGCCGTTCCGAGTGGGAATGCTGATCGATGTTTCGAGTACTGCTGCGCCTCTACCTGATCACCATCGTCACCTACAGCGCGGCGATGTTCCTGATCCCCAAGCTGGTGATCCAGCTGTTCGAACACCGCTACCTGGACTACAACGTCGAGCAGTCCCGGGGTATGCAAAAGCTGATCGTCAAGCAATACCTGCGCGCGCCGGTGGAGCGCTGGTCGCAGGTGACCGAGCAGCTGGGGCAAGACTTTGCGCCGCTCAAGGTGCAACTGCTGCTGCGCCAGGACGCCAGTTACACGCCCGCCGAAGCCACGCTTCTGGAGCAGGGCAAGCCGGTGATTCGCCTGGGGGAGTGGGGCTGGATGGAAGAAGTCAGTTCGCCGATCAACCAGCAGTTCGTGGTCAAGCTGACCGTCCCGCCGGACCCGCTGGACATGAACCTGTTGTACTGGTCGATGAACGTGCTGATCGGCGCCGCGCTGCTGGCTTGCCTGCTGGTGTGGTTGCGACCGCACTGGCGTGATCTGGAGCGCCTGAAAAGCACCGCCGCGCAATTGGGCAAGGGCAACCTGGCCGAGCGCACGCGTATCCCGCCCAGCTCGAATATCGGTAGCCTGGCGGCGGTGTTCGACACCATGGCCGGCGATATCGAACACCTGCTCAACCAGCAGCGCGACCTGCTCAATGCCGTGTCCCACGAACTGCGCACGCCGCTCACGCGCCTGGATTTCGGCCTGGCGCTGGCGCTCTCCGAAGACCTGCCCCAAGCCAGCCGCGAACGCCTGCAAAGCCTGGTGGCGCACATTCGTGAGCTGGATGAGCTGGTGCTGGAATTGCTCTCCTACAGCCGCCTGCAAAACCCGGCGCAGCTGCCGGAGCGGGTCGAGGTGGTACTCGATGAATTTATCGACAGCGTGCTGGGCAGTGTCGATGACGAACTGGAAAACCCCGAAATCGTTATCGATGTAGCCCTCGACTGCGCCGTGGAACGCTTCAGCCTCGACCCGCGCCTCACCGCCCGCGCCTTGCAAAACCTGCTGCGCAACGCCACGCGTTACTGCGACAAACGCATTCAGGTCGGGGTCAAGGTGTGCCCCAAGGGCTGTGAAATCTGGGTGGATGACGACGGCATCGGCATTCCGCTGGACCAGCGCGAACGCATCTTCGAACCGTTCTACCGCCTCGACCGCAGCCGCGACCGCGCCACCGGCGGTTTCGGCCTGGGCCTGGCCATCAGCCGGCGCGCCCTGGAAGCCCAGGGCGGCACCTTGACGGCCCTGGCCTCGCCGTTGGGCGGCGCGCGCTTTCGCGTGTGGTTGCCCAGCGTCGCCTGATCAGAGCACCTTGACCGCGCGGCCGATCGCCTGGATTGGCCCGGTGGGTTTGCCGGTCGGCGAGCCGCGCGGGTCTTCCAGGGTCAGCTCGAACAGCTGGTTCGACGACAGCGGCGGCAGCTTGTCCAGCGGCACCGACAGGCTTTCGCCCGGCTTGACCAGCCCCAGGGAGACCGGGCCTTGCCAGCCCTCGCCCTTGGTCCAGAACTGCAAGGCCTTGTCCGCCGGCACTTCCATCACGCCCAACGGGATCAACTGGATCTGCTGATTATTGCTGGCCTGGATCACCCAACCGGGCGCCTGGGTTTGTGGGGCCACCAGCACCACCACAAAACTCGGTTCGACGGGTGAACGAGTCAGCAGCAGCGTGGCCAATACCACGCTCGCCGCCAACCCGGCAGCGGCGAGGCCGCGCCACACCGCCAGCAGATCCCACCAGGGCGCGCGCGCGCTGCCGAGGTTGCGTTCGATGCGCCGCCATAGCTGAGCCGAGGGCGGCACCGGTTCAGCCAGCGCCGCGAGGGGCAGCAGGCGCTGTTCCCAGGCGTCTACCGCCGCGCGTAATTCGGCGTCGTGCGGCAGGCGTTGTTCGACCTCGGCGCGTTGTTCGGCGGGCAGGGTGCCCAACACATATTCGCTGGCCAGTTCGTCCAGGGGTTCACTCATGCCATGCACTCCCGCAGCGCGGCGAGGCTACGTTTGATCCAGGCTTTGACGGTCCCCAGCGGGGTGCCCGTTTTCTGCGCGATTTCGCTGTGGGAATAGCCGTCGACATAGGCATGCAGGATGCACGTGCGACGGGCCGGGTCGAGCTGTTCGAGGCAGGTGTAGATCTGCCCCGAATGCCCATCCAATTCAATCTTGGCAACCTGTTCGTGTTCTTCGCCCAGCGGCACCTCGCGGTAGTGGTTGCGCACCGCGTTGAGCGCCAGGTGCCGGGTCACGCTATGCACCCAGCCGCGCGCCGAACCTCGGCCAGGGTCGAAACTGCCGGCGCCGCGCCAGATCTTGATAAACGCGTCATGCACGATGTCTTCGGCCAGGGCCTTGTCCCGCGCAATGCGCAGGGCCACGCCGAGCAAGCGGCTGCTGTCCTGCTCGTACAGTTGGCGCAACGCGCGTTGATCGCCACGGGCACAGGCCAGCAGACAGGCTTCGTAATCGAACACACACATCCCTCAATGGCCGGACCCTATGGCAAGCACGTGTGCTCGCCACAGGGCAGCGTAGCCCGGTTTACTCAGTTGGCCGCCCAGAAAATGTAATCGGCCTGGTATTTCACTACTTCCTGCTTGCCCTTGTTGGCCGCCGTGCACTCGGTGCTTGGCGCCACGCCGCCTTTGAGCGCGACCCGCTGGATATAACTCACGCCGCTCATGGCGCCCTTGCCTTCGGCCGGGTTGGCCTTGACCAATTGATACGGCAAGTTACCAGGGCTCGAGGGCGCCACGGCCAGCTGAGTGCCGGTAATTTTCGAACCATCCTTGGCCTGCCAGGTGGCCGGTGGGCCGAAATAGGTGCCGACTTGCTTGCCGCTGCGGTCATTCAGTACGGCTTTGGGGCCGACGAAGGTCCACTCGGTTTGGCCGGCGGCGTTGGCTTTGTCGCGGCATTCGTAGGTGATTTCGCCGACGCCGGTGGTTTCCATCGCTACTTTATGGCCATCCGGCACCTTGATGCTGTCGGGCAAGCTGGCCTGGGCGAAGGCGGCAGGGCTGGCAACGAGTAAACCGGTGAGGCAGAGCAGGGCTTTAGCGTTCATGGGTGTTTCTCCATTAGATGAAACAGCAGGGTTGCTGCAGGTACTACCCATGGGCGCGGCAAATGGATGCAGTGATCGGAAAATAATTTGGATAAATCCAAAAAGATCTAAAGTCAGATCATATTGATATAAGTCGTTATAAGAAAAATCGCTATCCTGCCGCCAGAAATTTATAAGGCCGCAGGTAGCGTCAATGGAAGTGGGTAATTTTGGTTTCGTGATTGCAGGCCTGATCGTTGGTTTTATCGTGGGCATGACCGGTGTCGGTGGCGGTTCGCTGATGACCCCCATCCTGCTGTGGTTTGGCATCAACCCGGCCACGGCCGTGGGCACTGACCTGTTGTACGCGGCCATCACCAAGTCCGGTGGGGTGCTGGTGCACAGCAAGAACAAGAACATCGACTGGACCATCACCGGCTGGCTGACCCTCGGCAGCGTGCCCGCCGTGCTGTTGACGTTGTGGTTCCTGGCCACGTTGCACACCGACCCCAGCGTGATGAACGCGGTGATCAAGCAAGCCCTCGGCGTGGTGCTGCTGCTGACGGCCCTGGCGATCCTGTTCAAGAAAAGCCTGTTGGCCTTCGCTCAACGCCATGCCGGCGATAGCTACCACATGAACCCGCGCAACCTGAACGTGCTGACTGTGGTGACTGGCGCCATCCTCGGCACCATGGTTGCACTGACCTCCATTGGCGCCGGCGCCCTCGGCACCGTGGCGCTGTTTATCCTCTATCCGTTCCTGGCCACGCGCCGGCTGGTGGGCACCGAGATCGCCCACGCCGTGCCCCTGACCCTGGTGGCGGGCCTGGGCCATGCGGGCATGGGCAATATGGACTGGCACCTGCTGGGCTTTTTGCTGATGGGTTCGCTGCCGGGCATTTATGTCGGCAGCCACATGACCGGCAAGATCCCGGACGGCGTATTGCGCCCGTGCCTGGCGATCATGTTGATGGCCGTCGGGTATAAGCTGGCGTTCTAATGTGAACACAGTACAAATGTGGGAGGGGGCTTGCCCCCGATGGCAGTGTGTCAGTCAGCAGATTTTTACCTGACCCACCGCTATCGGGGGCAAGCCCCCTCCCACATTTAGAGCAATGACAGGCTCTAGGCCTTCACCGGCCCATTACCGATCTGCCACACAAACGGCGGTTCGGTGCCATTGATCACCCAGTCACCCACGATCCTCGCCTTGTAGATCACCGGGTTGTGCGACGACACCGTACGCGCATTGCGCCAATGCCGGTCCAGGGCCTTGCCCTGGCGCACATCCGAGGCGCCCAGCGCGTTGAACAATTGGCTGGTAGCCCGCTGGATCAACTCCGACACCACCACCTGCGCCGTCGCCGATTCAATTTCGGCCGCCACATTGGCTTCGCGCTCGGCCGCCGCATCCCCGCCAAACCGCGCCACGTAGGCACGCTGCGCCGGCTCTGCGGCTTTCAACGCGCTGGCCTCGGCGGCATACACCAGCGCCGCAACCTCGCCCACCACCTGCTGAACCTGTGAATCCTGGCTGACATGGGGCGCATTGCCATGGCTGTAGATGCGCTTGCGGCTGCGCACCTGATGGGCCACGTCGCGCACGGCGGCGCGGCCGATACCGGCCAGGCTGGCTAACAGGACAAGTTGGTAAAACGCGGTCTGGTATTTAAACCGCGTGGCGAAGTCGATGACGTTGTCCGCCTCAACCACGGCATCGGTAAAGCGCGAGGTGCCGCTGCCGGTGGTGCGCTGGCCGAAACCGTCCCAGTCGTCGCTGTGTACCACGCCGGGCTGGCGCGCGCGGGTGGCGGCGATCACGTCGCCGCCGGTGTCGCTGCGCTGGGCATACACGTCGATCCAGTCGGCGAAAATGCTGCCGGTGCTGTAGAACTTTTCGCCGTTGAGTTTCCAGTTATCGCCGTCCGGGCTGACTTGGGTGACCACGTCGCCGATGGCCACATTGCCGATTTCAGTCCAGGCACAGCCGACGATATCGCCGTCCACAAAACGTTTGAACCACAGGTCGCGGCCGGCGCTCGGCGGCGCGTTCAGGCGGTCTTCGGCAAAGGCGAAGTGCCCGCGCAGGGCCTGGGGCACGTTGGAGTCGGCTGCGGCCAACTCGATCAGCAGTTCGAACAACTGCGGCAAGGATGCACCGCCGCCGCCGTATTCCACCGGTACCCGCACCGCGCCGAAGCCAGCCTCCTTGAGCCACTGGATCGGCGCATGGGGCAGGGTGCGGTTGTGTTCACGCTCGACGGCGCCCTCGGCGATACGCTGGAAGATCGGGCGAAAACGCGCGGCCAGGGTCGGGTAGTCAACGCCAATGGACAGCGGGTTGATGACGTGATGTTCGGTCATGGGCAAGGCTCCGGGGCAGTGGTCAATGCCTGGGGTGATTGCACAGTCCGTGCCGGGTGCCCGGGCCAATGTTTACGGGGGATACGGCGCGCCTGCTGTTGCTCCAGCAACACTCAACCAACAAACCGGCGCAATCCTCAACAGGTGCATTCGGGGCGGCCAGGCCGCGATTTTCCGGCGCAGCACTGACGGGCTGGGCGTTTGCCCACGGCTGGCACGCTTGCTGCTCAATCCCTCGGTACATCCCTTTGTACGAGGTACCGTTCGATGAGTCAGCAAGCCGTGAAATTTGCCTATTGGGTGCCCAACGTCAGCGGTGGGCTGGTGGTCAGCAAGATCGAGCAGCGCACCCATTGGGGCATCGATTACAACCGCAAACTGGCGCAACTGGCCGAAGCCGCCGGCTTTGAATACGGCCTGACGCAAATCCGTTTCACCGCCGGCTATGGCGCCGAAAACCAGCATGAGTCGGTGGCGTTCAGCCATGCGCTGTTGGCCGCGACCACCACCCTCAAGGTGATCGCCGCGATCCTGCCCGGTCCGTGGCAGCCGGCGCTGGCGGCCAAGCAGTTGGCGACCATCGACCAGCTCACCAATGGCCGCATCGCGGTGAATATCGTCAGTGGCTGGTTCAAGGGCGAATTCCAGGCCATCGGTGAACCCTGGCTGGAACACGACGAGCGTTATCGCCGTTCCGAAGAATTCATCCGCGCCCTCAAAGGTATCTGGACCCAGGACGATTTCACCTTCAAGGGCGACTTCTACCGCTTCAACAATTACACCCTCAAGCCCAAGCCCCTGGGCCAGCCGGAAGTGTTCCAGGGCGGCAGCTCGCGCGCCGCACGGGACATGGCCGCGCGCGTGTCGGACTGGTACTTCACCAACGGCAACACCCCGGAAGGCATCAAGGCCCAGGTCGATGACATCCGCGCCAAGGCAGCGGCGAATAACCACTCGGTCAAAGTCGGCGTGAACGCCTTCGTGATCGCCCGCGATACCGAAGAAGAAGCCCGCGCGGTGCTGGCGGAAATCATCGACAAGGCCGACCCGGAGGCAGTGAACGCGTTTGGCGACGCGGCCAAACAGGCGGGCAAGGCTTCCCCGGAAGGCGAAGGCAACTGGGCCAAGTCCAGCTTTGAAGACCTGGTGCAGTACAACGACGGCTTCAAGACCAACCTCATCGGCACCCCGCAGCAGATCGCCGAGCGTATCGTTGCGCTCAAGGCGGTGGGCGTGGACCTGGTGCTCGCGGGTTTCCTGCACTTCCAGGAAGAAGTCGAGTATTTCGGCCAGCGCGTGTTGCCGCTGGTGCGCGAGCTGGAGGCCAAGGCCGGGATCAAGCAGGTGGCGTGAGCAAGCATTTTTGCAGGCGGTGGGGGAGCTGGCGGAGTTTGTGCGGCGCCTGGAATTGAAGCGCCAGGGCCAGGTGTGGTGAGCCGGATGATAAGGAAACCCAATGTGGGAGGGGGCTTGCCCCCCACATTAGACCGAGTCAAGCCTGCAGGGTGAGCACTTCAAACCCATCTGCAGTTACCGCCACGGTATGTTCCCACTGTGCCGACAGGCTGTTGTCCTTGGTCACCACCGTCCAGCCGTCCTTGAGGCTGCGCACCTTGGCGCCGCCCTGGTTGAGCATCGGCTCGATGGTAAACACCATGCCTTCGCGCAGTTCCAGGCCGGTGCCGGGGCGGCCGAAGTGCAGCACCTGCGGCTCTTCGTGCATCTGCTTGCCGATGCCATGGCCGCAGTAGTCACGTACCACGCTGTAGCCGTTGGCCTGCGCGTGGCTCTGGATGGCGTGGCCGATATCCCCCAGGCGCGCGCCCGGCTTGACCTGGCGGATGCCGGCCCACATGGCCTCGAAAGTCATTTCCACCAGGCGCCTGGCCTTGGGCGCGACGGCCCCGATCATGTACATCTTGCTGGAATCGGCGATGTAGCCGCCTTTTTCCAGGGTGATGTCGATGTTGATGATGTCGCCGTCCTTCAACACGTCCTTGGCACTGGGCATGCCATGGCACACCACCTCGTTGATCGAGGTGTTGATGCAGAACGGGTAGTGGTATTGCCCGAGGCTGGCGGGGCGGGCCTGCAAGTCGTTGCGGATAAACGCTTCGACGGCGCTGTCCAGCTCCAGGGTGGAGCGGCCGGCGGCGACAAAGCTGTCAAGCATGCTGAACACCTGCGCCAGCAGGCGCCCGGATTCACGCATCACGGCCAATTGGGCGGGCGTCTTGATCATCAACTGCGCCCCCTGATCAGGTCGGGTTTGTCGAGCAACAGTTTGTTGATCAGCTCGTTGTAGGGCAGGTTGGGATTCAATTCGGCGAGCAGGCCGATCTTGATCCAGAACTCCGCCTGGGCGTTGATCGAGCGGTCCATGGCGGCGCTGGCCAGGCGCAGTTGTTCGTGCAGTTGGTCGGTGATCTTGACGATGCCCATGGGGCTCACTCTGTAGAATGGATATACAAAGCGTATATGTTTCGTATATCGCGAGTAAACCCCCTGCGGCTAAATGGCGCCTGGCCATTGACTTGCCGCGCTGCCGGCGGTTAATTTCGTGACATGACATTTCAAGCCTTCCGCAGCCAGCCAAGCATTATTACCGCCATTCCTCATTTGGCGGGATAGCACACGGCTGCACCCAAACCCGCCTTAGAGGCGGGTTTTGTTTTTCCGTCTCCAGGGCCCTTAACAAAAAAGCCAGGAGACACCCATGAGCACCGTGCCCGTTCCCACCACCGCTGAAACGGCGTTGCTTGAACACTATGTGAAAAAGATCCTCGCCGCGCCGGTCTACGACTTGGCGGTGCGTACGCCGCTGCAAGCCGCGCCGGCGCTCTCGGCGTTGCTCGGCAACCAGGTGCTGCTCAAGCGTGAAGACCTGCAACCGACGTTCTCCTTCAAAATTCGCGGCGCCTACAACAAGCTGGTGCAGCTCTCGGATGAGCAAAAGGCCAGGGGCGTGGTCACCGCCTCGGCCGGCAACCATGCCCAGGGCGTGGCGCTGGCGGCGCGGGAGTTGGGGATTGCGGCGCGCATCGTCATGCCCAGCAGCACGCCGGAGTTGAAAGTCCTGGGCGTGCGCTCCCGGGGCGCCGAAGCGGTGCTGCACGGCGCGAGTTTCCCCTTTGCCCTGGCCCATGCGTTGCAACTGGCCGACGCGTCCGGCTGCACCTTCGTGTCGCCCTTTGATGACCCGGAGGTGATCGCCGGCCAGGGCACAGTGGCGATGGAAATCCTGCGCCAGCAGCAAGGCGCCCTGGACGCGATCTTCGTGCCGGTGGGCGGTGGGGGGCTGATCGCCGGGATCGCCGCCTACGTTAAATACCTGCGCCCCGAGGTGCGCATCATCGGCGTTGAGCCAGAAGGTTCCAGTTGCCTGTTGGCTGCGCTTCAGGCTGGCGAGCGCGTGGTGCTGCCCAGTGTCGACGGTTTTGCCGATGGCACGGCGGTCGCGCAGATCGGCGCCTATGGTTTTGAAATCTGCCGGGACTGGGTAGATGAGGTGATCACGGTGAGCAACGATGAACTGTGCAGCGCGATCAAGCTGATCTACGACGATACCCGCTCCATCACCGAGCCCTCCGGCGCGCTGGCGGTCGCGGGGATCCGCAAGTACGTCGCCAGTCGGGGCGTTCAGGGGCAGACCCTGGTAGCGGTGAATTCCGGGGCGAATATCAACTTCGATAGTTTGCGACATGTTGCTGAAAGAGTCGCCGCACAAGTCGCCGTTTAATACCATGCCCGAGGGTTAAACGATTAATCGAAGCTGTTCGGCGACAATTCAAACGCGGCAATTTTACTTATATAAACGCGCGGGTTGCTTATGAGGAAAAGTTACAACAAGACTGGATTTTGCCGAGTACGCTCTTGAGTGGTAAGCGTCTGCCAGGGTCGGCGAGGCGCGGCGGGCAAGGGCTCGCCGGACACACAATAACCTGTTGGCAGTCTCAAGAAAGGAGAGGTTGACCATGCTTTCGGAATTAGAACTTCGCAGCATTATTGAAGGAAGTTTCCTGCCCAAACGGTGCGAATGCACCAAAGCCGAAGATGCTTCGCTGACGATCAAAGTCTATGACGACCGTGATCGTGACCGAGTGGATTTGGAAGTCAAAGGTATAAACGCTGACAAACTCGATAGCAGTCGAGCCATTTGCAACCTGATCTCCGGGTTGCGCGAAGACCTCAAGCACAGCCATGCACCCACCCTGCAACGCGTGGGCGGGCGCGGCGTCTATTAGACGGATGTTTGCGGGCGTACGACCGAAGACCTGTGGGCCTGGATAAACGCCAGGCCCAATACGGTTTCTGTTGCCACCGCCAGCAGTATGCCCGGGCCCGCGTTGCCATTGATCCATTCGCTGAACCCCAATACGGCCAATACCAGGCACCCGACGGCGAACCCGCTGGTCATGGCGCGACGTATATCGCTGGGCGGCGCATGGCGGGCACGCCAGAACATAATGCCGATGCCCAGGAACAGCGCGGCGTTGCGGCGTGATACCAGCCCGGTGGCATTTGAATATTCGACACTCCACAGCCAGAGCAGCAGGTCGGGGCGCAATCCCCAGACCAGGGCGAGGGCAAAGCAGAGCAGGGCGGTGAAGGTGGCGAGGGAGCGGAAGCTCAACTGCATGGCGAATCCTTTCAGCCGTAGGACAAGCCCGCAAGACTACTCTGTCAGGTACGGGCTTGTCGCGGGTACTTCACCGGCTCAGTTCTGGAAGTCGCAGGCTTCGGACATTTTCCGATAGCTTACGTCTTCGACCTTGCCGGCCTTGTCGAGGAACTTGATATCGGCCTTGATGACTTTGCATTCATCGGTCTGGGTTTCATTCATCGCCAGGACCTTGGCGATGTTCAGCGGCATGCCGTACTGGTAAGGCACGGGCTTGGCGTCGGTGCTGTGGTCGTCGGCCTGGGCCAGGCCTGACACGGCTGCCAGCGCCAATGCGCCGCCCAGCATAAACGTACGCAGTTTCATGGTGGTTCTCCGCAAGTGGGTAGAACCTCACTCTCGTCCTGCGCGATTAACCATCGATTAATCCTTGCCTGGCTGACAAAACCTTCATAAAAGCCGCGGTCACCCCAGTTGATTGCGATAGGGCAGGTCCGGTCCGGTCTTTGTGCAGGTCAACGCGGCGGCGCGGATGGCGAAACCGAGCATGCTGTCGATTTGCGCGCGGGTCAGCTGTTGCAGGCCTTGCACTGAATCCAGCTGTTGCTCGGTCAGCCAGGCAATCAGCGCGGCCTGGAAGGTATCGCCGGCGCCCACGGTATCGGCCATCACCACCTTGACCGCCGGCGCGCTCCAGTTGCCATGCTGGCGGCTGAACACGCTGGCGCCGTCGCCGCCACGGGTGAGGAACACCAACTGGCAACGGTGTTGCAGCCAGCCCTGCAGCACACTTTCCGGCGACTGGTCGGGGTAGAGCAGGTGCAGGTCTTCGTCGCTGACCTTGATCAGGTCGGCATGCTGGACCAGCTCGGCCACGCGGTCACGCCACAGCTGGATATCCGGCTGCGGGTTCAGGCGCACGTTGGGGTCGAGGCTGATCAGGCGCTTGCCGCTTTCGCGCTTGACCAGGGCGAGCAGGGTGTCGCCAATCGGCTGCACCACCAGGGAGAACGAGCCGATATGCAACCCGCGCACGTTGTCGCCGAGCAGCGGCAGGTGCGCGACTTCCAGCAGCCGGTCGGCACAGCCTTCGCCACGGAAGTTGTACTGTGGCGAGCCGTTGGCCCCCACCGCGACCATCGATAAGGTGGTCGGTGCGGCAAATTCCACCAGGAACTGCTCGCTCACACCTTCATCCTTCAGCACCTGCAACAAGCGCCGCCCGAGAAAATCCGTGGACAGCCCGCCCAACAGCCCGGCCTCGATGCCCAGGCGGCGCAAGCCCACCGCGACATTGAACGGCGAACCGCCGGCAATTGCCTTGTAATTAACCTTGGAAGCCTGCCCGCTGGCATCCTCCTCGCTGAAAAAATCAAACAGCGCTTCACCGCACACCAGATACATAGTCGTTCGCTCTTAAAGGGTTGCCACAAGCTGTTGATAGCGCTCATACGCCTGTTGGTAGGCCGCTACACGCTCGGCCACCGGCAGGGTACGGCTGGTGGGGTCGACACTCACGCATTTGTCGCACAGGCTGGCCAGCGACTCGCCGGACTGGCTCCACGCCGCCTGGATGGCCGCGCCCAGGGCGGCGGCTTCGCTTTGTTCGGTGCAGACCACTTCGGTGTTCATGATATCGGCGACCATCTGGCGCCACACCGGGCTTTTCGAGCCACCGCCGATCAAGCGGATACTCTGGCTTTGCAGGCCGGTCTGGCGCAGCAGGTCGAGGCCATAACGCAGGCCGAAGGTGGTGCCTTCGACCACCGCGCGGCAGAGGTTGGCGCGGGTCAGGTTGGTCATGGTCAAGCCGTGCAGGCTGCCGGTGGCGTGGGGCAGGGCGGGCACGCGTTCGCCGTTGAGGAACGGCAGCATGCTCACGCCGTCGGCGCCGATCGGGGCCTGGTCAACCAGGGCGTTGAAGGCGTGCAGGTCCAGCTCGAGCAGCTCGCGGATCACCCCGGTGGCGTTGGTCAGGTTCATGGTGCAGATCAACGGCAGCCAACCGCCGCTGGACGAGCAGAACGTGGCCACCGAGGCTTGCGGGCTTACATTTGGCTGGTCGGCGAATGCATACACGGTGCCCGATGAACCCAGGCTCATGGTGATCACGCCGGGGGCGATATTGCCGGTGCCGATGGCGCCCATCATATTGTCACCGCCACCACTGGAAACCACGGCATTCGGGTTGATGCCCAGGCGCTCGGCGATGGCCGGCAAAATCGTACCCACCGCCTGGTCAGCCTCGATCAGCTCGGGCAACGCGGCTTCCAGGCGACCGCTGGGGTCGATGTGCTGCAGCAGTGCCACGTCCCACTCACGGCTGCGCACATTGAAGTAACCGGTGCCTGAGGCATCGCCGTATTCCGCTACGGCGCGGCCGGTCAGCCAATAGTTGAGGTAGTCGTGGGGCAGCAGGATGTGGGCGATGCGCGCAAAGACGTCCGGGTATTGTTCGCGTGTCCACAGCAGCTTGGACACGGTGTAGCCCGGCGCAATCGCCACGCCCAGGCGTTCCAGCGAGCCGCTTTCGCCGCCCAGATGCTGGAGCAGGCGCTCGTTCTCCGGCGCGGTTTCGGTGTCGCACCACAGCTTGGCCGGGCGCAGCACCTGGCCCTGGTCGTCAAGCAGGACCAGGCCGTGCTGTTGGCCGGAAACGCCGATGCCAAGGATGTCCTGGCCGTCCACGCCGGCCTGTTGCAGGGCGCGGTGGGTGGCTTCGGTAAAGGCGTCCAGCCATTCCTGGGTGTGCTGTTCGCGCCGGCCATTGGCGCCGCTGAGCAGCGTATGGTTGGCCGCGCCCAGGCCCAATACCCGGCCGCTGGCGGCATCGAGGACGATGGCTTTGGTGCCTTGGGTGCCGCAGTCGATGCCGAGGTAGAGGTTTTGCTGGGTCATAGTGGGGTGCTCAGCAGTTTTATTGTTCTGGATTGGAAACCCGGTCAAATGTGGGAGGGGCGGTGCGACGATTCGACTTGCGCCCGATTGCAGTGGGTCAGTGAAGGATATTTGACTGATACACCGCCATCGGGGGCAGGCCCCTCCCACATTTTTAATTCATCTTCTTCAGTAACAGCTTCAGTGTTTCAGTGACGCCGTTGTCGCGCAAACTTGCATAACAGCGCTCGAACGCTGCCACAAACTCAGGCGAGTTGGGAATAGCCGTGCCAAAAATCTCTTCCACGCCCAACAGGCGCTGGCTGATCAAAGCGTCATCGCTCACCAGCCCCTGGCAAAACTCCGCACGCGGATCCGGGATCTTGTAGCTCACGCCATTTTCATCGACTCCCTTGAGGTACAACGCCCACGCCGCCACTACCAGCGCCGCACGTTCGGTCTCACGCCCATCGGCAATCAGGCGGTTGATGGTCGGCACGGTGAACTTGGGAAACTTCGACGAACCATCCGAGCACACGCGCTCCAGCTGGTCGGCAATCGCCTGGTTGGAGAAGCGATCCACCAGGGTCTGCTTGTAGTCCGTCAGGTCGATACCGGGTACCGGCGCCAGGTTGGGCGTGACGTCCAGGTCCATGTAGGCGCGCATATAGGCGACAAACACCGGGTCGTTCATGGTCTCGTGGACAAACCGGTAACCCTTGAGGAACCCCAGGTAGGTCAACGCCAGATGGCTGCCGTTGAGCAAACCAATTTTCATCTCTTCATAGGGCGTCACGTCATCGGTGAACTGCACGCCGACCTTTTCCCAGGCCGGGCGCCCGTTGACAAACTTGTCTTCCAGCACCCATTGCACAAAGGGTTCGCAGACCACCGGCCAGGCATCGTCGATGCCGTGCTCGTCGTGCAACTGCAGGCGGTGCGCGGTGCTGGTCATCGGCGTGATGCGGTCGACCATGGCATTCGGAAAGCTCACATTGGCCTTGATCCAGTCATGCAGCTCGGCGTTGTGCAGCGCGGCGAACGCCAGCAGCGCCTTGCGCGTGACGGCGCCGTTGTGCGGCAGGTTATCGCAGGACATCACCGTGAAGGCCGGGACGCCGGCGGCGCGGCGCTTGGTCAGCGCGGCGCAGATAAACCCGAACACGGTTTTCGGCGAAGCGGGATGCGCCAGGTCATGCTGGATCTGCGGCAGGTGGGCCATGAACTCGCCGTTGCTGTCGTCGATGCAGTAGCCGCCTTCGGTGATGGTCAGCGAAACAATGCGAATCTCAGGGCTGGCGAGTTTGTCGATCAGCGCCTGGGCGCTGTCTTCGGCCAGCAGCATGTCGCTGATGGCGCCGATCACGCGCACTTCGGTGTCGTCGGTGTCGCCCAGTTCATACAGGGTGAACAGGTAGTCCTGGCCGGCCAGGTCGTCGCGGGCCTTGCGGTCCTCGGCGCGCAGGCCGACGCCGCAGATGCTCCAGTCCAGGCCTTCGCCGCTATTCATCAGCGCGTCGGTGTAATACGCCTGGTGCGCGCGGTGGAAACCGCCGACGCCGATATGCGCGATGCCCTGGGTGGTGCTGGCAATCGCGTAGGCCGGGATTTTCACTTGCGGCGCCAGTTGAGTGAGGTTGTGTTTATTCAGCTTCATAACGTAATACTCGCGAAATCAGGCGGCAGCGCGCAGTGGGCGGGCCACGGCCACGCCGTCGGTGTCGAACAGATGGCAATGCGCCGGGTCCAGGTGCAGGTGCAGCGTCTCGCCGTATTGGCTGGCCATGTCGCAACGGATGCGCATGGTCAGCGGCTCGCCATTGGCGGTGATGACGTGGCAGAAGGTGTCGCTGCCCAGGCGCTCGCCGACGTCGGCGGTGACGGTCAGGGTGGTTTGGCCGGGCGAGGCAATTTCCAGGTGTTCCGGGCGAATCCCCAGGGTCACCGCGCTGCCGACGCTCAGGGTCGGGCCGCTAAGTGGCAGGTTGATGGTGGTGCCGGCGTCCAGTTGCACTTCGCAGCCTTGCGCTTCAATACGCGTGACCTTGCCCTTGAGAAAGCCCATTTTCGGCGTGCCCAAAAAGCCAGCCACAAACAGGTTGGCCGGCTGGTGGTACAGCTCCAGCGGCGAGCCGACCTGTTCGATACGGCCACTGTTCAACACCACTACCTTGTCGGCCAGGGTCATGGCTTCGACCTGGTCGTGGGTCACGTAGATCATGGTCGCCTGCAGCTCTTTATGCAGGCGCGCCAGCTCCAGGCGCATCTGCACGCGCAGGGCGGCGTCGAGGTTGGACAGCGGTTCGTCGAACAGGAAGATCTTCGGGTTGCGCACAATCGCGCGGCCGATGGCCACACGCTGGCGCTGGCCGCCGGAGAGCTGCTTGGGCTTGCGCTCCAGCAACGGGCCCAGCTCGAGGATGCGCGCGGCCTCGTTGACCTTGCTCTCCACCAGCTTCTTGTCGACACCGGCCAGATCCAGGGCAAACGACATGTTCTTGCGCACGCTCATGTGCGGGTACAGCGCATAGGTCTGGAACACCATGGCCAGGTCGCGCTTGGCCGGGGTGACTTCGGTGATGTCGCGGCCATCCAGTTCGATGGTGCCTTCGCTGACTTCTTCCAGCCCGGCGATCAGGCGCAGCAGGGTGGACTTGCCGCAGCCCGACGGGCCGACAAACACCACGAATTCCTTGTCGTTCACCTCCAGGTCGATGCCCTTGATGATCGAGAAACCTTCGAAGCCTTTTTGCAAATTCTTGATTTTCAGGTTGGCCATGATGGGCCCTCCGCTTGGAATTATTATTTAACGGCGCCGAAGGACAAACCGCGTACCAGTTGCTTCTGGCTGATCCAGCCGAAGATCAGGATCGGCGCGCAGGCCAGGGTCGACACGGCCGACAATTTGGCCCAGAACAAACCTTCGGGGCTGGAGTAGGAGGCGATCAGCGCGGTCAATGGCGCCGCGTTCGAGGAGGTCAGGTTCAGCGACCAGAAGGCTTCGTTCCAGCACAGGATCAGCGACAGCAACACGGTGGACGCCAGGCCGCCCTTGGCGATGGGCAGCAGCACGCGGACCATTTCCTGCCACAGGGTGGCGCCGTCCAGGCGCGCGGCTTCGAGGATGTCCTTGGGGATGTCCTTGAAGTAGGTGTACACCATCCACACCACGATCGGCAGGTTGATCAGCGTGTAGATGATGATCAGCGCAATGCGCGTATCCAGCAGGCCAAAGCTTTTGGCCAGCAGGTAGATCGGCATCAATACGCCCACCGGTGGCAGCATCTTGGTCGACAGCATCCACAGCAGCGTGCCCTTGGTGCGCTGGGTTTCGTAGAACGCCATGGAGTAGGCGGCCGGCACCGAAATCAGCAGGCAAAGGGCGGTGGCGCTGAAGGAAATCAGCACCGAGTTCCAGGCGTAGCTGAAGTAGTTGCTGCGCTCGTTGATGTGCAGGTAGTTCTCCAGCGTCGGCGTGAAGATGAACTGCGGCGGCGTGGCGAACGCGTCGATTTCGGTCTTGAAGCTGGTCAGCACCATCCAGAAGATCGGGAAGAAGATCAGGATCGCGATGGCCCAGGCCAATGTGCCGAGCAACAGGCTTTGCAGGCGACGGGATTGTTGAAGCGTCATGGCGCGGCCCTCAAGGCTTGTCAGTCAGGTTTTTGCCGATCATCCGCACCAGGATGATCGCCGCGATATTGGCGATGACCACGGCAATCAAGCCGCCGGCCGAGGCCATGCCCACGTCGAACTGCACCAGCGCCTGGTTGTAGATCAGGTAGGCGAGGTTGGTCGAGGCGTAGCCGGGGCCACCGTTGGTGGTGGTGAAGATTTCGGCGAATACCGAGAGCAAAAAGATCGTTTCGATCATCACCACCACGGCAATCGGGCGGGCCAGGTGCGGCAGGGTCAGGTGCCAGAAGATCGCGATGGCGCCGGCACCGTCCAGGCGCGCGGCTTCCTTTTGCTCCTGGTCGAGGGACTGCATGGCGGTCATCAGCAGCAGGATGGCGAAGGGCAGCCATTGCCACGACACAATGATGATGATCGACAGCAACGGGTAGTGCGCCAGCCAGTCCACCGGCTCGGCGCCGAAGAACTTCCACACGGCAGCGAGAATCCCCGACACCGGGTGGAAAATCAGGTTCTTCCAGATCAGCGCACCGACGGTGGGCATGATGAAGAACGGCGAAATCAACAGCACCCGCACCAGGCCCCGGCCAAAGAACTCACTGGCCTCCAGCAGGGCGCTGATCAACACGCCAAATACCACGCTGATCAGCAGCACGCTGCCCACCAGCAACAGGGTATTGGTGGCGCCGGGCAGGAAGCCCGAATCGGTGATGAAGTAGGTGAAGTTCTCCAGCCCCACGAATTGGTTTTCGCCGGGGTAGAGCAGGTTGTAGCGGATCAGTGAAAAGTACAGGGTCATGCCCAGCGGCACGATCATCCACAGCAGCAGCAAGGCCACCGAGGGGCTGACGAGAAACCAGCCGGGGTTGGCCACGCGGTTTTTGGGTGTTGTATTCATGGTGATCAGAACCAGTCAGGTACATGCAAACGCGGTTAGTGTGGGAGGGGGCTTGCCCCCGATAGCGGTGTGTCAGTTGATGGATCAGTTGGCTGATCCACTGCTATCGGGGGCAAGCCCCCTCCCACATTTGACTGTGGTGAGGGCTCAGATTACTTGGGGTAACCGGCCCGCTTCATTTCACGCTCGGTGGTGGTCTGTGCGGCGGTCAGTGCGGCATCCACGGTTTGCTGACCGGTCAGCGCGCCGGAGAAGAACTTGCCGACCTGGGTACCAATCGCCTGGAACTCAGGAATGGTCACCAGTTGGATACCGATATACGGCACCGGCTTGAGGGTTGGCTTGGTCGGGTCCGCGACTTTCAGCGATTCCAACGTCACCTTGGCGAACGGCGCAGCCTTCATGTACTCGTCGCTGTAGGTGGATTTGCGCGTACCTGGCGGTACGTTGGCAACACCGTCGGTCTTGGCGACCAGTGCGCCATATTCCTTGGAGGTCGCCCAACTGGTGAACACTTTGGCGGCGTCCTTGGCCTTGGAGCTGGTCGGGATCGCCAGGCTCCAGGAGTACAGCCACGAGGTGCCCTTGTCGGTCTTCTCATGGGGGGCAAAGGTGAAGCCGACATGATCGGCGACTTTGCTTTGGGTCTTGTCGGTGACAAACGAGCCGGCCACGCTGGCGTCGACCCAGATCGCGCACTTGCCGCTGTTGAACAGCGCCAGGTTTTCGTTGAAACCGTTGCTGGAGGCACCCGGCGGGCCGGATTTTTTCATGTTGTCGACGTAGAAGTTCAGCGCGTCCTTCCATTCAGGACCGTTGAATTCAGGCTGCCACTTCTCATCGAACCAACGCGCGCCGTAGCCGTTGGCGAGGGTGGTGATCAGCGCCATGTTCTCACCCCAACCGGCTTTACCACGCAGGCACAGGCCGTATTGCTCTTTGCTCTTGTCGGTGAGTTTGGCGGCGTATTCGCCGATCTGGCTCCAGGTCGGGTGCTCGGGCATGGTCAGCCCGGCGTCCTTGAACAGGTCGGTGCGGTAATAGGTGATCGAGCTTTCGGCGTAGAACGGCAGGGCGTACAGCGAACCTTTGACAGAAAGGCCGTCACGCACCGAAGGGAATACGTCGTCGAGGTCGTAGGACGCCGGCAGGTCCTTCATCGGCTCCAGCCAGCCCTTGGCGCCCCAGAGTGCGGCTTCGTACATGCCGATGGTCAACACGTCGAACTGCCCGCCCTGGGTGGCGATGTCGGTAGTGAGGCGTTGGCGCAGCACGTTTTCTTCGAGCACCACCCAGTTCAGCTTGATGTCCGGATGCTCGGTCTCGAAGGTTTTCGAGAGCTTTTGCATGCGGATCATGTCGCTGTTGTTGACGGTGGCAATGGTCAGGGTCTGCGCGCCAAAGCTGACGGCGCTGAGGGTCATGCAGGTTGAGACAAGCAGTGCTTTTGCTGTGAACTTCATCGCGCACTCCATTTCTGCGCCCAGGGGGCTACAGAAGGACAGTTATTGTTGTTGTGTCTTCCTACGAACAGTCAGGAAGAGTGTGCGTTGATTACAGCCTTCAAATGGGGTTCTGACAAATCCTTGGGCGCACTGGGACTGATACTTATTTGCACTGGCCCAGCGGCGCGCTGCCCGCACGGTCCACGGGAACGGATACGGGTAACGCGGTGGCGCTTGGGTACCGTTTAAGCCTCTAGCCGGCCATGGCGTTCGTGCGGGGTGGGTGGTAAACGGGAAAGTAGGTGAACAGAAAGTATTCGATGGGGTTGTTCAGCATGGAGATGTCACTGCGGTTCTTTAGAATGTCGACGTTATCGTGAACCGCGTAGGTTTCGCTCAGCAGCAGCGGCCCCTGGACCTTGCCATATTGTTCAGTGCTGCGGTCAAACTCGGCGGTCACCAGTTCCGGGCTTGGGGTAACGGTAACCGTGCCCATGAAGGCCTTGACGGGTTTGTTGATCAACCGTTGGAAGTCGGCGGCAAACGAGTTTTCGCTGCCATTGGCGGAGTAACACACCAGTAATCGCGTGTTGGCGAAGGTGGCCGGGTCAATGCCCTTCGCCAGTAGATCGGCATGCAGTTGTGCGGCGCTATGTTCGGCGCCTTCATAGATGATCGTCGAGGGGCTACTGGACAGCTTTTCTCTGAGGCCCAGG
Source organism: Pseudomonas sp. AC463 (assembly GCF_979253585.1). Lineage (NCBI taxonomy): Bacteria > Pseudomonadati > Pseudomonadota > Gammaproteobacteria > Pseudomonadales > Pseudomonadaceae > Pseudomonas > Pseudomonas sp. AC463. The sequence goes on from NZ_CEEDDZ010000008.1 coordinate 196,767, forward strand.
TCACGGCCGTGGGCGTTGATGTTCAGGCGTGGCTTGCCTTTGTATTCGTCCACGAAGGTAAACAGGTCGTCCTTGACCAGTTTCGTCTCCTTCATGGTGCCTTTCATGACCATCAGGCGCGGGACTTTTGCCGAAGCGCCGCGTGGGTTGATCTCCACCGGGGCGGCCACTCGAACCTGCGTGTGCGACGGCGGGGCGGGCGCAATAACGCCATCTACCAACCGGCTGCCGCCGGTTGTGGCCCGGGTTGAAGGTGTGGTGGGCGACTTGAGCGATGGGCGCGTCTTGAAGTGCAGCAACAGCGTGGCGAGGTTGGTCAACAGGTCTGCCAGGGCTGCCTCTTTATTCTTCGAGTCAGCGTCAGTCAGGGTCTGCAGGTCCTTGACGATACCTTCGGCCTGCAGCAGCAGGCCGAGCGTGGCAGCGGGGCCGCGCAGCGCCGGCAGCAGGGCATTGAGCAGCAGGAACCCCCCCTCCTTGAGGGACGCCCAACGGCTTTGTGCGCTGGCGGTCGATTGGTGCTCGGCTAGGGTGATCAGGCTCTGGGCATTGGCCTCGTACAGGTGTTCCATCAGTTTACCGTCTTGCAGGGTTTGCTGCAGGCGGTTGTCCACCGCCAGGGGGATCGTCTGATTGAGGGGCACGGACCCCAGGTTGACGCCGAATATCACCAGGTTGGGGTGTTTGAAGCCGTTGCCGCTGTACTCCTTTTGAACGTTTTTAGGTAGCCAAGCGAGCGTGTCATTTTGCAGTTTGCCCTTGTTCTGAATGGCGTCCAGCAGCGCCTGGCGCGAAGCAAATTGCAGCAGCGGCGCTTCGGCAATCAGTGGGCGATACAGGATATGTGGGCCGGTGCTGCTGTCCTTGGGTTCGATCAGGTAGGCGCCTTCGACCACATCGATTGTGCCTTGGGGCTTGTTATCAAACGCCAGCGGCCGGATCACGATGTCCTTGCCGTCAACGGACCTGGGGCCGGGTTGCGGCTTGAGTATCTTCTGGACGTACCGGAAGCCGGTGGCGTTGAAACCGGACTCACCCTTGATGCTCAGTTCCAGCGCTTTCATCTGCAACTCGATCGGCACTTGCTGAGTAAACAGCGCGCGACGTTCGGCGGTTTTTTCAGGCGCACCGAGCAGGTCTTTCTTGAGCAAAGCCGGGTAGGTGGTGCCGATATCAAGCTCGTCTACCAGTGTCTTCAGATAAAGCTCTTGCTCCAGAGCCGGCACCCTGGTTTTTATTTCTACGCCGTTTTCCTTGAGCCCGGTCTTGAAAAAAACTTCTACCTGACCATTGGGCAGTCCCGACAGATTGTTGAGGAGCATGTCGGTCAGGCTCATGGTTTTGCGCTCGACATAGCCGGATGTACCCGGCGCGCCCTGGGCGACTTTGAAGACCACCTCCAAATCCTCGGCGGCGTACTGCGTGAGCTTTTTGCTGGCCGGTAGCTGGTCGAATTGCTGCTGCGCAAACGTGCGGATGTCGGGGATGCCGTCGCTGTAGGCCCGGCCTTTGTTGCGTTGGATGAAACCCGCCAGCTCAAGGCTCAATGCCTGCAGCACAAAACGCTCTGCTTCGCCGGCGGTGGCCAGCCAGTCGGGCAGCGGGGTTTTGATTGGCTTCGCCGTGTCGAGGGGCATCGTTGTCGGGAGGTCGGACAGGCTGTTGCCCCGATGCTGTTGGATGAGGATGTCGGCCTGGGCATCGAACATATTGCCGGTTACTTCCCGAGGGGTTCCGAGCGCTTTGAGGTCATCCCAGCGGGTGTACGGGGTGATTTTTCCGTTGGGCTCCACCAGCAGCAGAATCTCACGATTTGATGGCGACAAGGCGCGGTGAATCAGCAGGTTCGGCGAAGCGCCGGGAAAACTGTAGACGGTGGCGCCGGAGCTCATGGAGTCAAGAGGGGCAGGGCGCATGGAACCGTCGGGATGCGTGAGAACCATGCCCAGGGTTTTACGTTGTTCCTCATCCAGGCCGGGTTTTTTCAGCGCGGCCAGTTGCAGGTTGCTGCGCAGAATGCTGCTGACCACGGCCCGGTGATTACCGGGGAAGACAGCAGCAGTATTGCCTGAAGTGTTGAAGGCCGGTTTGTTCCAATACTCACGCGAGTCTGCTTCGAACGCGTCGCTCAGTTGGGCGGGCAGGTCGCGTATGGCCGCACTGAGGGCAGGCAGATCGAGGGCGAGCGGGACCTTGGCCGGGGTGCCTGTGCGCGCCAATACATCAGCGCGAGTATCAAAGGCTTGGTCGGCGCTGGTGAAGTTGGGCGCATCGCCGCCGGCCAGGTAGTCCAGGGCCAGCGTCAGCAATTGCGTATATTTGAGTTGCCCCGGGTTGTCCGGGTCGGGGGCTGCAATGGCGAGCTGGTTGACGTCGATGTCCAGCGCCTGTTGAGTGGCGCTTATCTTGTCGTTGAGCAACCGGGTGATCACGCTGTACAGGGTTGGCTCAGCGGCGAACTGGCGCTGTGCAATCGCGGCCAGTGGGTGGGGTTGCGGCGTGCCTGGGGTATCGAGTCGCTGGATGGCCGCGCGTTGGCGTTGCTGGACCTTGCGGGAGCGTTCGTCAGTCAGCGCTGTATCCGGGTTCAATGCGGGGAAGCCTTGGTGGTAGAGCATCGCGCCGTGGGCGAGCGTTTCTGCCAGGGGGCGCGGGGTAAACGGCACGCCATAGAAGTTCAAGGCCATGGTGAGTGAGATTGAGCCGTCAGCGGCATGCTGAACGAGTTCATTGGTGCCTTCACCGAGTTCGCTGGCCAGCGCCCTGATCCGGCCTGATACCTGTGCCCATCCGGATTGATCGTGGACCGTTGCGACGGTGCGAAATACGCGGTTTACCGAGTCCAGGACCACCAGGTCGCCCGCAGGTAGGCGAATGTACAAGTTTGATGGGTCGAGGTTTTTCGTTCGCACAAAATCCATCACTGCCTCAGCCTGAAATGCACGGTTGAAGGCCTTGATCGTTTGCCCGAGGGTGGAACGCACGGGCGGGGTAATGACATGGCCCGACATTGGGCTCGCGTTGTCAGGTCGTATTTCGTTTCTAGTTGTCAGCAGCGCTGCTGCACTCAGTCGCGCGGCCGCTTTATCCGCCTCTTTGACCTGCGTTACTACGCTTGCGGCCGGCGCGACGGCGGGTATCTGACCACTCGCACGCAGGCTCGCAACGCCGAGTATGGTCTGTCGCTGGTCGTCGAGAATGACGCGAGGGTGGGGCTGTGTGGAGCCGGACAAACCGGGGAACGATCCGGTATTCAGCAGGGTGCCGATCTCGCAAAGCCGGTCTTTGGGATTGGGCGGGGAACCATAGAACGACGCCACCAAGCTGGTTGGCGCGCTGTGTTCATCGCTGTAGGTAAACCGGTCGCGAAGCAGACTCGCGGCGGCTTTCAGGTCTGCGCTGGCCTGTGTCCAGCCTGGGACGTGATCAGCAAAGGTGGTGATTTTGCCGTTAACCCGACATTCGAGCGTGCCGCCGTAGTTGGGGTTCCAGCGCAGGGTTGACGTGTCGATGTTGTGAGTTCTGGCAAACGTGGCAAAGGGTTCTGCTTTCAACACGCGGGCGAAATTTGACCAGGCCATGCCAAAGGTTGAATAAGGGGCAATAGTGGACATACGTGGAGGGTTCCAGTTGTCTGTCTCAGCGCTGCGGGGTGAGGCTTCACCTTCCGCCAGCGTGAAGGCGTAATGGATGGCCATCTCGCTGTCGCTGTTTTCTACCAGCTGTTTGGCGCTGTTGGCGTTTTCAAGGCTGACAAACGGCAGGTCGCGGCGTGAACGCCCCCGTGTTTCCGGCGCGGTTGACGCATCACGCGCAGGCAGCGCTGCCGCAGGTTGAGCGGCTATCGAATGCACTATGGCGGTCTTGGTGGGGTGACTCAGAGGGGCAATGGCCATGTCAGCTACCTTGGGAAGTTCTCGGAATGACAGCGGCTGATGAGTTTTCTTACGCTGGCAGTCGATGTGTGGATCGCGCGTGCGCGAACGTTCCTGGGAATACCTGGCAGGATTCATTGCAGGGGATTACGTGAAAGGCGGGAGGGGTAGGGCGGCGAGGGTCTAGCCCAGGTTCTGCTCCGTCAGCCGCTGCACCGCCAGGCGCCGGTAATGTGACGGGGTCATGCCCTTGAGCTGCTGAAAGCGCCGATTGAAGTTGGAGATATTGTTGAAGCCCGACTCGAAACACACATCGGTCACGGCCTTGTCGCCATCAGCCAGCAACTCGCAGGATTTGCTGATGCGCAAACGGTTGACGAACTCGATAAAGGTGCGCCCGGTGGCCTGCTTGAATACGCGGGAAAAATACGTCGGTTTCATCCCCAGATGGTCGGCCACTTCCTCCAGCGGCAACTCGCGTGCGTAGTGGGCAAAGATGTAGTCCACCGCACGGTTGGTGCGGTCGACGCTGTGCTCGTCAGCCAGTTGTGGCGTGGTCGCGCCGGACAGCAATTGGTAGTTTTCACAGGCGGCCAGCACTTCCAGCAGGATAAAGAAGTGCCCCAGGCGCGCCATGCCCTGGGCGTCCTCGATGCGTTGCATCAGGGCCATGGCCTGGGCGATGGTGCTTTTACAGCGAAATTCGATGCCGTATTGCGCACGTTCCAGCAATGGTGCCAGGGTCTTGAGTTCGGCGAACGTATGGCTGCCTTGTTCGAACAGGTCATCGGTGAAGTTCACCAGCATGTCGCGCTTGGGCACCACCTCGTCTTCCTCGACCTGGCTGATCCAGTTGTGGGGCAGGTTGGGGCCGGTGAGGAACAGGCTTTCGGGGTAGAAGTTGCCGATGTAGTCGCCGATAAACACCTTGCCGGAGCTGGCGACGATCAGGTGCAGTTCGTATTCCTTGTGGAAATGCCAGCGCACCAAGGGGCACGGGAAGCCGTGTTGGCGATAGATGATGGACAGACCGTTGTGATCGTCCATCAGCTCGTAGGAAGGGTCGGTAATGCGCGTTGCTCGGGTCATGCTGCCGTCGCTTTATTGTGGTTGCTGCGTAGGATAATGCCCCCTCGCGTGCAACCTCGCCAGCCTCGCTGTTTATAGCGTACGGTTTTTTGCCTCGATCCACTGGGACATGTACTGGGTACTTTTATGCGCGTGGTGGCGCAGCATGCTGCCGGTGAAGTTGTCCCGGCGATGGGCGGCCAGACGGCTGCGGCAGTGTTCCAGGCGGGCCACCAATGCCGGGCCGTGGACGTTCTGGTCGTAACGGCGAGCCAACAGCAGGCGCCCGTCTTCCTGGGCCTGGGTCCAGCGTTCGCGGTCCTGATACAGCGCCACGGCCGCTGCCGCGAATGCCTCGGCGCTCTGTTCGATAGCGCCCGGCCAGGGCTGCGCATCGCCCATGGCCTCGGCACCGATGGGCGTGGTGATATTCGGCGTGCCGCACAGCATCGCGTCCGCCAGCTTGCCCTTGATGCCCGCGCCAAAGCGCAGCGGCGCCAGGCAAATGCGCGCGGCGGTCATGACCTGCAGGGCATCTTCGGCCCAGTTCATTACATGAAAGCCCTGCGCCGGGTTGTGCAACGCGGTGGCCTTGGGCGGGGTGTAGGCGCCATAGATATGCAGTTGGGCGCCGGGCAATTGCTGGCGGATCAGCGGCCAGACGCTGTTCTTCATCCACAGCACCGCGTCCCAGTTGGGCGCGTGGCGGAAGTTGCCGATACTGAGGAAGTGCGCGCGGTCCTCAAAGGGCGCGAAGGCCTCGGTCGGCGGCACCATCATCAATGGGCACCAGTGGAGCAGGGCGGCGGGCACCTTGAGCTGTTCGGTGAGCAGGCGGATTTCCACATCGGAAATCATCAGGCTGATATCGCAGCGGTAGATCGCCGCGATTTCACGCTTGGCCAGGTCGGTGTCGGCCATCAGCTGGAATTCTTCTTCCAGTGCGGGGGCGAACAGCGCGGTGAAATCGTCGCTGTCAGTTTTGAGCAGGTTTTTGAGGCGCTGGTGACGCGCGTCACGCAGGCTTTGCAGGTCGGAGGTTTCCAGCACCCGCAGGGCGCCGGGGCAGCATTTCTCCACGCGCCAGCCGAACTGCTCTTCCATCATGAAGCGGTCGAACAGCACGATATCCGGCGCCAGCTCGCGGATAAAGTCGTCGAAACTGCTGTTATTGAGTTCGATAGCGCATTCGGCGATGCCCAGGCTGAGCAAGTCGGCCTTGTGTTCGCCGAGCGCGGCCGGGCTGCTGAACGTAATGTCCCAACCTTGCGTAAGAAAGCTCTCGAGAATCTGCATCATATGCCCGCCGGCGGCCGAGGAGCGCGGCTCCGGCCAGACATAACCAATGACCAGGACTTTGGTGGCGGGCGGATTCATCAACAACGGCTTCCTTCAAGGGCGGGCGAAAAGCGCGCAATTAAACCACAATCGGTCACATGACAATTTGCGTCTGGCGGTAGGTAGCCACGGCACTTTGTGGTTAACTTCGGCGTCTCGAATTCGTTTAACCAAAACCCAGCATAAGGATTCCGTTCATGGCTCAAGTCACCCTTCGTGGTAACCCTGTCCAGGTTGAAGGCGAATTGCCGAAAATCGGCGCCAACGTCCCTGAGTTCAAACTTGTCGCTGTCGACCTGTCTGACGCAACCCTGGAAACGTTCGCCGGCAAGCGTAAAGTGCTGAACATCTTCCCAAGCGTCGACACCCCGACCTGCGCCACTTCGGTGCGCAAATTCAACGCCCAGGCCAACGATCTGCGCAACACCGTGGTGCTGTGCATCTCCTCCGACCTGCCGTTTGCCCAGAAGCGCTTCTGCGGTACCGAAGGCCTGGACAACGTGCTGAGCCTGTCGGACTTCCGTAACGCCGACTTCGCTGTCGACTACGGCGTCTCCCTGGCTGACGGCCCGCTGCAAGGCCTGACCGCCCGCGCCGTGGTGGTACTGGACGAAAACAACAACGTGCTGCACAGCGAGCTGGTGCCGGAAATTGGCCAGGAGCCAAACTACGAAGCGGCCCTGGCTGTTTTGAAGTAACTGTTTCGGCGCGTTGCTGTCGTTTTGCAGTAACACGCTTGCTACATGATTGCGGCCTGGCCTAGTCCAGGCCGTTTTCATTTGCGCTTCAGACGCTTAGCTGAATAGGCGACGGACTAAGCTCAGAAGTTAAAAGTTGTAAGCCCAAGGTAAATAGCCGGTAAAGGCGCTTTTCTTAATGCGCCCCAGTGCTTATCTTTCAGCCTCCCAAAGAAGAAGCTCTCGCGCCCAATGGTTGATCACTCCATGCAATCCTCCCCCCGTAAGTCCCGCCGCTGGCTGTTCGGCCTGCTTGTGCTGCTGGTTATCGCCGGCCTGTGCTGGAAATTCTGGCCCGGCAGCCACAAGGATGGCAGCGCGCAAGCGCCAGCCGGGCATGCCGGCAAGTCGGGGATGATGCGCCCGGGCTTCGGCGGCTCCACCGGCCCGGTCCCGGTGCGTGTGGCACCGGCGGTGTTGGGGGATTTCCCGGTGTACTACAAGGCCTTGGGCACGGTGACGGCGCTCAACACCATCAATGTGCGCAGCCGGGTGGGCGGTGAGTTGGTGAAGATCGCCTTTGAAGAAGGGCAAATGGTCAAGGCCGGCGACCTGCTGGCGGAAATCGACCCGCGCAGTTACCAGAACGCCTTGCTCCAGGCCCAGGGCACGCTGATGCAGAACCAGGCGCAGCTGAAAAACGCCCAGGTCGATGTACAGCGTTACCGCGACCTGTACGCCCAGGACAGTATCGCCAAGCAAACCCTGGACACCGCCGAAGCGCTGGTTCTGCAATACCAGGGCACGGTCAAGACCAACCAGGGCGCTGTGGATGACGCCAAGCTCAACCTCGAATTCACCAGGATCCGCGCGCCGATCAGCGGCCGGGTCGGCCTGCGTCAGGTCGACGTGGGCAACCTGGTGGCGGCCAACGACACCACCTTTCTCGCCGTGATCACCCAGACCCAGCCGATCAGCGTGGCCTTCACCCTGCCGGAAAACACCCTGGACACCGTGCTGACCCGCTACCACGCCGGCAACAAGCTGCCCGTGGACGCCTGGGACCGTGGCGACGTGAAGCAACAGGCGGCCGGCGTGCTGCAAAGCCTGGACAACCAGATCGACGTGACCACCGGCACCCTGAAATTCAAGGCGCGCTTCGATAACAAGGACCAGGCGCTGTTCCCCAACCAGTTCGTCAATGTGCACCTGCTGGCCGATACCCTGCATAACGTGGTGCTGGCGCCGTCGGCGGCGATTCAGTTCGGCAACACCGGCACCTTCGTCTACGTGCTAGATGGCGACAAGAAGGTCAAGGTCCAGCCACTGGTGGTCGGCGACACCGACGGCGACAACACCGTGATCAAAGAGGGCCTCAAGGCTGGCGACCGTGTGGTGCTGGAAGGCACCGACCGCCTCAAGGACGGCAGCGAGATCGAAGTGGTCAATGACAGCGCCGAAGTGCCGACCACCCCGACCGAACATCTGCAAGGCAAGCCGGCAGCGAAAGGGGAGACCGGTACCACCGCCGGCAAGGCGCAAAAGGTCGGTTCATGAACCTGTCGCGGCTGTTTATCCTTCGCCCGGTCGCCACCACGCTGAGCATGCTGGCGATCGTGTTGGCCGGCATCATTTCGTATCGATTGCTGCCGGTATCGGCCTTGCCGCAGGTGGATTACCCGACGATCCGCGTGATGACCCTGTACCCCGGCGCCAGCCCCGATGTGATGACCAGCGCGGTCACCGCGCCGCTGGAGCGCCAGTTCGGGCAAATGCCCGGCCTCACGCAAATGGCGTCCACCAGCTCCGGCGGTGCGTCGGTGCTGACCCTGCGTTTCAACCTTGACATCAATATGGATGTCGCCGAGCAACAGGTGCAGGCCGCGATCAACGCCGCCACCAACCTGCTGCCCAAGGACCTGCCGGCGCCGCCGGTGTACAACAAGGTCAACCCGGCGGACACCCCGGTGCTGACCCTGGCGATTACCTCCAAGACCATGCTGCTGCCCAAGCTCAATGACCTGGTCGACACGCGCATGGCGCAGAAAATCGCGCAGATCAGCGGCGTCGGCATGGTCAGCATTGCCGGCGGCCAGCGCCAGGCCGTGCGCATCAAGGTCAACCCCGAGGCGCTGGCGGCCAATGGCTTGAACCTGTCGGACGTGCGCACCCTGATCGCAGCGTCCAACGTCAACCAGCCCAAGGGTAACTTCGACGGCCCCACGCGCGTGTCGATGCTCGATGCCAACGACCAGTTGGTCTCGCCCCAGCAATACGCCGAGCTGATCCTGGCCTACAACAATGGCGCGCCGCTGCGCCTTAAGGATGTGGCGCAGATCGTCGACGGCGCCGAAAACGAACGGCTTGCCGCCTGGGCCAATGAAAACCAGGCCGTGCTGCTGAACATCCAGCGCCAGCCGGGCGCCAACGTGATCGAGGTGGTCGACCGCATCAAGGCGCTGTTGCCGAGCATCACCGATAACCTGCCGGCGGGCCTGGACGTCACGGTGCTCACCGACCGCACCCAGACCATCCGCGCCTCGGTCACCGACGTGCAGCATGAATTGCTGATCGCCATTGCCCTGGTGGTGATGGTCACGTTCCTGTTCCTGCGTCGGGTCAGCGCTACCATCATTCCGTCCATCGCCGTGCCGTTGTCCCTGATCGGCACCTTTGGCGTGATGTACCTGGCCGGTTTTTCCATCAACAACCTGACCCTGATGGCCCTGACCATTGCCACCGGTTTTGTGGTGGACGATGCCATCGTGATGCTGGAGAACATCTCGCGTTACATCGAGGAAGGCGAGACGCCGCTCAATGCCGCGCTCAAGGGCGCCAGGCAGATCGGCTTTACCCTGATCTCCCTGACCCTGTCGCTGATTGCCGTATTGATTCCGCTGCTGTTCATGGCCGACGTAGTAGGGCGGTTGTTTCGCGAATTCGCCATCACTCTGGCGGTGGCAATCCTGATTTCCCTGGTGGTGTCCCTGACCCTCACGCCGATGATGTGCGCGCGGTTGCTCAAGCGTGAACCCAAGGAGGAGGAGCAAAGCCGCTTCTACAAGGCCAGCGGCGCGTGGATTGATTGGTTGATCGCGCGTTACGCCAGCATGTTGCAGTGGGTGCTCCGGCACCAGCCACTGACCCTGCTGGTGGCCATCGCCACCCTGGGCCTTACGGTGTTCCTTTACCTGGTGGTGCCCAAGGGCTTTTTCCCGGTGCAGGACACCGGCGTGATCCAGGGCATTTCCGAAGCCCCGCAGTCGATCTCCTTTGCGGCCATGAGCCAGCGCCAGCAGGAACTGGCCAAAATCATCCTCGCCGACCCGGCGGTGGAAAGCCTGTCGTCCTACATCGGCGTGGACGGCGACAACGCCACGCTCAACAGCGGGCGCCTGCTGATCAACCTCAAGGCCCACGGCCAGCGCGACTTGAGTGCGGCCGAGGTGATCACCCGCTTGCAACCCAACATCGACAAGTTGGTGGGTATCCGTCTGTTCATGCAGCCGGTGCAGGACTTGACCATCGAAGACCGTGTGAGCCGCACCCAGTACCAGTTCAGCATGTCCTCGCCGGACGCCGAGCTGCTGGCGCTGTGGAGCGACAAGCTGGTGTACACCCTGAGCCAGATGCCGGAACTCACCGATGTCGCCAGCGACTTGCAGGACAAAGGCCTGCAGGTGTACCTGGTAATCGACCGCGATGCGGCCTCGCGCCTGGGTGTGAGCGTGTCGACCATCACCGACGCGCTCTACGACGCCTTTGGCCAGCGGCAGATTTCCACCATCTACACCCAGGCCAGCCAGTACCGCGTGGTGTTGCAGGCCCAATCGGGTGAAACCCTCGGCCCGGCGGCGCTGAACCAGATCCACGTGAAAACCACCGACGGCGGCCAGGTGCGCCTGTCCAGCCTGGCCCACGTCGAGCAGCGCCAGGCCCAACTGGCCATTGCGCATATCGGCCAGTTCCCGGCAGTGATGATGTCGTTCAACCTCGCCCCCGGCGTGGCGCTGGGCAAAGGCGTGGAGCTGATCAACCAGGCGCAGAAAGACATCGGCATGCCGGTGGGCGTGCAGACTCAGTTCCAGGGCGCGGCCCAGGCTTTCGAAGCGTCGTTGTCGAGCACCTTGCTGCTGATTCTGGCGGCGGTGGTGACCATGTACATCGTGCTGGGCGTGCTTTACGAGAGCTATATCCACCCGATCACCATTCTCTCGACCTTGCCGTCGGCGGCGGTGGGGGCCTTGCTGGCCTTGCTGATCAGTGGCAATGACCTGGGCATGATCGCGATCATCGGCATCATCTTGCTGATCGGTATCGTGAAAAAGAACGCGATCATGATGATCGACTTTGCCCTGGACGCCGAGCGCAACCAGGGCCTGGACCCGCAGACGGCTATCTACCAGGCGGCGCTGCTGCGCTTCCGGCCGATCCTGATGACCACCCTGGCCGCGCTGTTCGGTGCGGTGCCGTTGATGCTGGCCACCGGCTCCGGTGCCGAGCTGCGCCAGCCCCTGGGACTGGTGATGGTCGGCGGCCTGCTGGTGAGCCAGGTGCTGACGCTGTTCACCACGCCGGTGATCTACCTGTACTTCGATCGCCTCGGCCGCCGCTGGCGCAAAGAGCCGCAAAGCCTGGAGCCGGTTGAGTCATGAACCTGTCCGGACCTTTCATCCGCCGGCCGGTCGCGACCATGCTGCTGAGCCTGGCGATCCTGTTGCTGGGCGGCGTCAGCTTCAACCTGCTGCCGGTGTCGCCGCTGCCGCAGATCGACTTCCCGGTGATCGTGGTGTCGGCCAGCTTGCCCGGTGCGAGCCCCGAGGTGATGGCGTCCACCGTGGCCACGCCGCTGGAGCGCTCTTTCGGCGCGATTGCCGGCATAACCACCATGAGCAGCAGCTCCAGCCAGGGCTCCACGCGTGTGATCCTGGCGTTCGACTCCGACCGTGATATCAACGGCGCGGCGCGGGAAGTGCAGGCGGCCATCAATGCTTCGCGCAACCTGCTGCCCAGCGGTATGCGCAGCATGCCCACCTACAAGAAGATCAACCCGTCCCAGGCGCCGATCATGGTGCTGTCGCTGACGTCGGACGTGTTGCAAAAGGGCCAGCTGTACGACCTGGCCTCGACCATCCTTTCGCAAAGCCTGTCCCAGGTGCCGGGTGTGGGCGAAGTGCAGATCGGCGGCAGCTCCCTGCCGGCGGTGCGCATCGAGCTGGAACCGAAGGCCCTCGACCAGTACGGCGTGGCGCTCGACGATGTGCGCAACACCATCGCCAATGCCAACCAGCGCCGGCCCAAGGGCTCGTTGGAAGACAGCCAGCGCAACTGGCAGATCCAGGCCAACGACCAGCTGGAAAAAGCCAAGGACTACGAGCCGCTGCTGATCCGCTACCAGGACGGCGCAGCCTTGCGCCTCAAGGACGTGGCCAAAATCACCGACGGCGTGGAAGACCGCTACAACAGTGGCTTCTTCAACAATGACTCGGCGGTGCTGCTGGTGATCAACCGCCAGTCCGGCGCCAACATCATCGAAACCGTCAGGCAGATCAAGGCGCAACTGCCGGCGTTGCAGGCGGTGCTGCCGTCCAGCGTCAAGCTCAGCCTGGCCATGGACCGCTCGCCGGTAATCACCGCCACCCTGCACGAAGCCGAGATGACCCTATTGATTGCCGTGGGGCTGGTGATCCTGGTGGTCTACCTGTTCCTCGGCAACTTCCGCGCCTCGCTGATTCCGACCCTGGCGGTGCCGGTGTCGCTGGTGGGCACCTTTGCGGTGATGTACCTGTACGGGTTTTCACTGAACAACTTCTCGCTGATGGCCTTGATCCTGGCCACCGGCCTGGTGGTCGATGACGCCATCGTGGTGCTGGAGAACATTTCCCGGCATATCGACAAAGGCGTGCCGCCGATGAAGGCCGCGTACCTGGGCGCCGAGGAAGTCGGCTTTACCTTGCTGTCGATGAACGTGTCGCTGGTGGCGGTGTTCCTCTCGATCCTGTTTATGGGCGGGATCGTTACCAACCTGTTTCGTGAGTTTTCCATCACCTTGTCGGCGGCGATCATTGTGTCGCTGATTGTTTCGCTGACCCTCACGCCGATGCTCTGTGCCCGTTGGCTCAAGCCCCATGTCAAAGGCCAGATGACCGGCTTGCAGCGCTGGAGCCAGAAGATCAACGACCGCATGGTCGCCGGCTACGCCACCAGCCTCGACTGGGTCCTGCGCCACCGTCGCCTGACCCTGCTCAGCCTGTTGCTGACCATCGGCGTGAACGTCGCGCTGTATGTGGTGGTGCCGAAAACCTTTATGCCGCAGCAGGACACCGGCCAGTTGATCGGCTTTGTGCGCGGCGACGACGGGCTGTCGTTCAGCGTGATGCAGCCGAAGATGGAAACCTTCCGCAAGGCTGTGCTAAAGGACCCGGCGGTGCTCAGCGTGGCCGGCTTTATCGGCGGCAACAACGGCACCAACAACGCGGTGATGCTGGTACGCCTCAAGCCCATCAGCGAACGCAAGCTTTCCGCCCAGGCGGTGATCGAGCGTCTGCGTAAAGATGTGCCGCTGGTGCCGGGCGGGCGCCTGTTCCTGATGGCCGACCAGGACCTGCAGTTCGGCGGTAGCCGTGACCAGACCAGCGCGCAATATTCCTACATCCTGCAAAGCGGCGACCTGGCCGCACTGCGCCTGTGGTACCCGAAAGTTGTCAGCGCCTTGCGCGAGCTGCCGGAACTCACCGCCATCGACGCCCGTGAGGGCAGGGGCGCGGCGCAGGTCACGCTGATTGTCGACCGCGACCAGGCCAAGCGCCTGGGCATCGACATGGACATGGTCACGGCGGTGCTGAACAACGCCTACAGCCAGCGGCAGATTTCGACGATCTACGACAGCCTCAACCAGTACCAGGTGGTGATGGAGGTCAACCCCAAATACGCCCAGGACCCGATCACCCTCAACCAGATGCAGGTGATTACCGCCGATGGCGCGCGGGTGCCGCTGTCGACCATCGCCCATTACGAGAACAGCCTGGCCGATGACCGCGTCAGCCATGAAGGCCAGTTCGCCTCGGAAAACATCGCCTTCGACATGGCTCCCGGCGTGACGGTGGAGCAGGGCACGGCTGCCATCGAGCGGGCGATTGCCAAGGTCGGCCTGCCGGAAGACGTGATCGCCAAGATGGCCGGCACCGCCGACGCCTTTGCGGCGACGCAGAAGGGCCAGCCGTTCATGATCCTCGGCGCGCTGGTGGCGGTGTACCTGGTGTTGGGCATCCTGTATGAAAGCTACATTCACCCGCTGACGATTCTCTCGACCCTGCCGTCGGCCGGCGTCGGCGCCATGCTTGCCATCTACCTCACGGGCGGGGAGTTCAGCCTGATCTCCTTGCTGGGCCTGTTCCTGCTGATTGGCGTGGTGAAGAAAAACGCGATCCTGATGATCGACCTGGCCTTGCAGCTGGAACGCAACGACGGCATGGGCCCGCTGGAGTCGATCCGCAGCGCTTGCCTGCTGCGTTTACGCCCGATTCTGATGACCACGCTGGCAGCCATCCTCGGCGCCTTGCCTTTGCTGCTTGGTACCGGCGACGGCGCGGAAATGCGCCACCCGCTGGGCCTGACCATCATTGGCGGCCTGGTGTTCAGCCAGGTGCTGACCCTTTACACCACCCCGGTGGTCTACCTCTACCTCGACCGCGCGCGCCACCGTTTCAACGCCTGGCGCGGCGTGCGTACCGATGCTGCCCTGGACACTGCGCTATGACCGATTTCCCTAAGACAAGCCAGAAACTGTTGGTGGCGGTGCTGTGTGGCCTGTTGCTCAGCGCCTGCGCCGTTGGCCCGGATTACAAACGTCCGGAGGTCGTGGAGCCTGCGCAATTCAAGGAAGCCCAGGGCTGGCGCCAGGCCACGCCCAGTGACTCGCTGGCCCGTGGCGCCTGGTGGGAGCTGTACGGCGACCGTCAGCTCAATGACCTGGTCACTCGCCTGAACACGTCCAACCAGACCGTCGCCCAGGCCGAGGCGCGCTTTCGCCAGGCCCAGGCCCTGGTGCGCAGTTCGCGCGGGGCGTTTTACCCCACGGTGGACCTGAGCGCCGGTAAAACCCGCGCCAGCCAGGGCACCGGCAGCAGTAACGCGAGCCTCAGCAGTTCCAGCAGCGGTATCCGCGACACACTCAATGCGCAGTTGGGCGTGAGCTGGGAAGCGGACATCTGGGGTAAGCTGCGCCGCGGCCTGGAGGCCAACGAGGCGAGCGCCGAAGCCAGCTCGGCCGACCTCGCCGCGATGCGCCTGAGCCAGCAGTCGGAACTGGTGCAAAGCTACCTGCAACTGCGGGTGATGGATGAACAGACCCGCTTGCTGCAAGCCACGTTGGAGACCTATCAGCGCTCCCTGCAAATGACCGAAAACCAGTACCGCGCCGGGGTCTCCGGCAAGGACGCGGTGGCTCAGGCGCAGACTCAACTGAAGACCACCCAGGCCAGCCTGATCGACCTGATCTGGCAGCGTGCCCAGCTGGAAAACGCAATTGCCGTGCTGATCGGCGAGGCGCCGGCCAACTTCAACCTGGCGGTGAGCAAGGACATCCCGGCGCTGCCGCAGATTCCCGTGAGCCTGCCGTCGCAATTGCTTGAACGCCGCCCGGATATTGCCTCGGCCGAACGCTCGGTGATTGCCGCCAACGCCAATATCGGCGTGGCCAAGGCTGCCTATTATCCGGATTTGAGCTTGAGCCTGGCCGGGGGCTACTCCAGCAGTACCTATGCCGACTGGATCAGCTTGCCGAACCGGTTCTGGTCGGTAGGACCGAAACTGGCGATGACGCTGTTTGACGGTGGGCAGCGCTCGGCCGAGGTTGATCGCAGCGTGGCGTCCTATGACGAGACCGTGGCCAAATATCGGCAGACGGTGCTGGATGGGTTCCGTGAAGTGGAAAACTACATGGTTCAGCTCAAGGTGCTGGAAGACGAGGCGGTGGTGAGTAATGAGGCGCTGGATGCGGCGCGGGAATCGCTGCGGTTGACGCAGAATCAGTATAAGGCTGGGTTGATTGCTTATCTGGATGTGGTCACGGTGCAGGCAACTGCGTTGAGTAATGAGCGCACGGTGTTGACGTTGCTGCAGACGCGGTTGGTGGCGAGCGTGCAGTTGATTGCTGCATTGGGTGGCGGGTGGGATGGGGAGACGCCTATTGCTGGGAAGGGGGATTGAATACATATCCGTTGCTGCGGTAACGGCTTGCTATGGTTCCGCTCTTACAGCGAATCACTTTGGAAAAGCCCCAAAGTAAGCAAAGGGCTCTTGCCCCAACAGTCCCGTTGTTGTGTGTCGAGCTCGGTTAAAAATGTGGGAGGGGGCTTGCCCCCGATGGCAGTGGGTCAGCCAGAAATTTATTAGCTGACACACCCTCATCGGGGGCAAGCCCCCTCCCACATTTTGATCTCCACATTTCAGGTGCATTTCACTCTGCTTTTGATCTGCTCTGCTTTTGATTTTGATCTCAAGCGCTCCGTACTACCTGTTTTCGGGCACACCGAGCCTGGGCAAGGTGCCGAGTGGTGGGGCAAGAGCCTTTTTGGTTTCTTTTGGGGCTCTTTTCCAAAGTGACCCGCTGTAAGAGCGGAACCCTAAGCCGCCGTTACCGAAGCAACGGATATAAACGCCACCCCACCCCCGAAATAAGCCACTCATTTGACGCCAAAAATCCAATAATGGCCCTCTGATAATTAATCACCTACCCAAGAATTATTCTCGCTACAATCGCCCGCTTTGCCACTTCGCATCGGCCTTTCAGACCCGTTGCGCACGAGAAGTCCCATGCTCATCGGTAGTTATTCCCCCTCACTGCTCGCGATCTCGCTGTGCGTCGCGATGCTCGCTTCCTACACCGCGCTGGACCTCTCTGGCCGTATCTCGACGGCCAAGGGCCGTGCCGTCTATTTGTGGATCGCCGGCGGGGCCATCGCCATGGGGATCGGCGTGTGGTCGATGCACTTCATTGGCATGCTGGCGTTGCGCTTGCCGTTTGCCCTTGGCTTTGATGTCGGTATTACCGCGCTCTCCTTGTTGATCGCGGTGTTGTCCAGTGGCTTTGCGTTATGGCTGGTCAGCCAGCCGCGGCTGCCCGCCTGGCAGTTGGCCTTTGGCGCGTTGGTGATGGGCGCCGGTATTGCCAGCATGCATTACACCGGCATGGCCGCCATGCGCATGACCCCGGGCATCGACTATGACCCGACGCTGTTTGGCGCCTCGTTGCTGATCGCCGTAGTCGCCTCCGGCGCCGCGCTGTGGATTGCGTTCAACCTGCGCCGCAACACGCCTTACGTGCGACTCAAGCGTGGCGGGGCGGCGGTGGTGATGGGCTTTGCCATCGTCGGTATGCACTACACCGGCATGGCGGCGGCGCAGTTTGCCGATGAAAGCTTTTGCGGCGCGGCACTGTCGGGCCTCAGCGGCAAGGGCCTGGACAACCTGGTGCTGGTCACCACCCTGGCCGTGCTGGCCATCGCGCTGTTGACCTCGCTGCTAGACGCGCGCCTGGAAGCGCGCACCGCCGTGCTCGCCGACTCCCTGACCCTGGCCAACCAGGAGCTGACCCACCTGGCCCTGCATGACATGCTCACCGGCCTGCCCAATCGCACCTTGCTCGCCGACCGTATCCAGCAAGCCATGCAGGCGGTGAAGGAGCAGGGCGGCTGCTTCGCCTTGATGTTTATCGACCTGGACGGCTTCAAGCCGGTCAATGATGCCTTTGGCCACCATATGGGTGACCAATTGCTGCGTGAAGTCGGCCTGCGCCTGCGTGAAGACTTGCGCAGCCACGACACCCTGGCGCGCATCGGCGGGGATGAGTTTGTACTGCTGGTGCAATTGACTCAGCCGGATGATGCCCTCGGCCTCGCCGAGCGCCAGGTGGTGCTGATCAACCGGGCGTTCCAGGTGGCCGAGCATCAGCTGAAAATCTCCGCCAGTGTCGGCATCGCCATGTACCCGGGTAACGGTGGCAGCCCCCAGGAGTTGCTGATGAACGCCGATGCCGCGATGTACCACGCCAAGGGCATGGGCAAGAACGGCTACAGCTTTTTTGATGTGTCGATGAACACCAACGCGCGCAAGCAATTGCAGTTGCTGCAAGACCTGCGCAACGCGGTTGAGCAAGAGCAGTTCCGGCTGTATTACCAGCCCAAGTTCGACGCGGTCAGCGGTATCCCGGTAGGTGCCGAAGCCCTGCTGCGCTGGGAGCATCCGCAACAGGGCCTGCTGCTGCCGGCGATGTTTATCGAGCTGGCAGAAAAAACCGGGCTGATCATTCCCATCGGCGAATGGGTACTTAATGAAGCCTGCCGCCAGATGCGCGTGTGGTATGCGCAGGGCTACGAAGACTGGCGCATTGCGGTGAACCTCTCGGCGTTGCAGTTCTGCCACGCGGGGCTGGTCAAAAGTGTGGCCTCGGCGCTGGAGCGGCATCAGTTGCCGGCCAACAGCCTGACCCTGGAAATCACCGAAACCACCGCCATGAGCGACGCAGATGCGAGCATGACGGTGTTGCAGCAGCTGTCGGACATGGGCGTCGACCTGTCCATCGATGACTTCGGCACCGGTTATTCAAGCCTGATGTACCTCAAGCGCCTGCCGGCCAACGAGTTGAAGATCGACCGTGGTTTTGTGCGCGACCTGGAACACGACAGCGACGACGCGGCGATTGTGTCGGCCATCGTCGCCCTGGGCCAGGCCCTTGGGTTGCGGATTGTCGCCGAAGGTGTGGAAACCGATGTGCAGCAAAGTTTCCTGACGCGGCTGGGCTGTAACTCCCTGCAAGGCTTCCTGCTCGGCCACCCGCTGCCGGCCGACGGATTCATGGCCGATATCCAGCGCGCCGAAGACGCGTTGGCGCCTGACAAAAGCCGTGCATGACGGTTAGTATTGGATCCAACTCTTATCAGCTGATTGGACCAGGAGACCGCACGCATGGACAAAGTAGTGATCATCACCGGGGGCAGCCGCGGGATTGGTGCCGAGACGGCATTGCTGGCCGCGCGCGAAGGCTATCGAATCTGCATCAACTATCACTCCGATGAGCAAGCGGCCCATGCCGTCCTCGACCAGGTTCGCGCCTTGGGCGCCCAGGCGATTGCGGTGCGCGCGGATGTCAGCATTGAAGATGAGGTGATCGCACTGTTCGCCCGTGTGGATGCCGAACTGGGGCGTGTCACGGCGTTGGTCAACAACGCCGGTACCGTGGCGCACAAGTCGCGGGTTGATGAGATGTCTGAATTTCGTATCCTGAAAATCCTGAAGACCAACGTATTGGGCCCGATCCTGTGTGCCAAGCACGCGGTATTGCGTATGTCGCCCAAGCATGGCGGGCAGGGCGGCAGCATCGTCAACGTGTCGTCAGTGGCCTCGCGCCTGGGCTCGCCGGGTGAGTACGTCGATTACGCGGCCTCCAAGGGCGCGGTCGACACCTTTACCCTGGGCTTGTCGAAGGAAGTGGCGGGCGAGGGTATTCGTGTCAACGCCGTGCGCCCAGGCTATATTTTCACCGACTTCCATGCCCTGAGCGGCGACCCGGACCGGGTCAGCAAGCTGGAGTCCGGCATTCCCATGGCCCGTGGCGGTCGCCCGGATGAGGTGGCGGAGGCGATTATCTGGCTGCTGTCAGACAAGGCTTCCTATGCCACCGGCACCTTTGTTGACCTCGGCGGCGGGCGCTGAGACCGTTTTAGCCACCTTCACAGACGGCGCAGTACCTCGTAGCCGTTCTGGGCAAACCGCGATAGCAGCCTGGCTTCCGAGTTATCGAGGCTGCTGTAGCCATAGTCGGAAAAACCGTCAATGTGCCCGTTGCGGCTATCGCTGCCATTCAAGGTGCGGTCGTCGACGTTATCGATAAACCGCAGCACCTTGTCCAGGTCATAGGCTGCGTCCGCCCGGGTTTGCGAGTTCGGATTTGCGTCGGTCCAGTCGCCGACCTGGTGCTTGAGGTCGTCACCCACGTCGTAATGATCACGGCTTTCCAGAAACCGCGTAGCGACAGCGCTTTGTTCGATAATTCTGGCTGCCGAACGAAGGTCGCCGGCGGGGCGGCCCATGGGGCCGGTCATTTCGAGCAATTGGCGGCGTTCTGCTGCGCGCATATAGTTGGGAGGCACGGGCAGCGGCTTGAGCCCTTCGGGTATGGACATAGACATAGGAAACCTCAGCATGGAACCTGGAAAGACGTTCTTTTGACGTGCAAAAAAGGCACCTTTCTATGTGGTCCTCACTGCGATTCGGTTCCCGCTCAGAACGAGCGCACGATCCTTCCCAATGTCTCCATGGCCTTTTCCGACGCCTCGGTCCAGGGGCTGCCGTAGTTCAGGCGGATGCAGTTTCGAAAGCGCTGGGTCGCCGAGAAAATCGGCCCCGGCGCGATGCTGATGCCTTGGGCCAGCGCCATCTGGAACAACTTCAATGAGTCGGTCTGTTCCGGCAATTCCAGCCACAGGAAATACCCGCCCGCCGGCTGGCTGACGCGCGTTTGCGCCGGGAAGTAACGCGCGATGGCGGCCAGCATGGCGCTTTGCTGTTCCTCCAGGGCATAGCGCAATTTGCGCAGGTGGCGGTCGTAGCCGCCGTGCTGCAGGTAGTCGGCAATCGCCGCCTGGGCCGGCATCGAGGGGCAGAGCGAGGTCATCAGTTTGAGGCGCTCGACCTTCTGCGCAAAGCGCCCGGCCGCGACCCAACCCACGCGATAGCCGGGCGCCAGGCTCTTGGCGAAGGAGCCGCAGTGCATCACCAGGCCTTCTGTGTCGAAGGCCTTGGCCGGTTTTGGCGCGTGTTGGCCGTAGTACAGCTCGGCGTACACATCGTCTTCGATCAAGGGCACTTGATGGCTGCGCAGCAGTTCTACCAGCGCCTGTTTCTTCTCCTCCGGCAGGGTCGCACCCATGGGGTTCTGGAAGCTGGTCATGGTCCAGCAGGCCTTGATCGGGTAGCGCTCCAGGGTTTGTGCGAGCGCGTTGAGGTCGATGCCATCGCGCGGGTGCACCGGAATTTCCACGGCCTTGAGCTTCAGGCGTTCCAGCACTTGCAGGCAGGCATAGAACGCCGGGGCCTCGATGGCCACCAGGTCGCCGGGTTCGGTCACGGCTTGCAGGCACAGGTTCAGTGCTTCCAGGGCACCGTTGGTGATCAGCAGTTCTTCCATGGGCAGCATCAGGCCGCCGACCATGTAACGCAGGGCGATCTGCCGGCGCAGTTGCGGGTTGCCCGGCGACATGTCGGTGACCACCAGGCGCGGGTCCATCTCACGGCTGGCGCTGGCCAGGGAGCGAGCCAGGCGTGGCAGCGGAAACAGCATCGGGCTGGGGAAGGCTGAGCCGAAGGGCACAGTGTTCGGGTCCTTGATGGAGTCGAGCACCGAGAACACCAATTCGCTGACGTCCACTTCGGTGGACTCATGCACCTGCTCGCTCACCACCGGCTCGGAAAACGGGCTCGGCGCGTGGGTGTTGACGAAGTAGCCGGAGCGCGGCCGTGCGCGGATCAGCCCGCGGCGTTCCAACAGGTAATAGGCCTGGAACACCGTGGACGGGCTGACCCCGTAAGTCTGGCTGGCATAACGCACGGAGGGCACGCGCTGGCCGGGGCCGAGCACGCCGGAGCGGATCAGTTCTGCGATGTCGTCGGCGAATTTTTCGTAGCGTTTCATGGTGGCCTTAAACAGAGTTCCAGTGTTTACATCGATCACAGTGTCAGCGGTTCAGCGGCGCTACAAAGCGGCTGTCTGCAGCACTGTAGACCCAGGGTTCATCGATATCCGTGACCTTGAAGCGCAGGGTCTGCGAGCTGCTTGCCGGTTTGTCGGCCAGCAACGCCACGGAGACCGGCACATCGCTGATTTCCCCGGGTGCCAGGCTGATCGCGGTCTTGCCCTGCAGCTGGAAGCCCTCCGCGTCCACCAGCTCCAGGCGGTAGTCCTGGTGTTGCTGGGTCTTGTTGATGACCTTGAGGCTGTAGATGTTTTCGATCTGGCCCTGGGCGTTTTCGCGGAACATGCCACGGTCCTTGGTCACGTCCAGCGAGACCATCGGCCGCTCGACCAACGCCACCACCAGCGCGGCGATCATCACCAGCAACACCGCACTGTAGCCGATCAGGCGCGGCCTTAGCAGCTGGGTCTTGCCACCTTGCAGTTGATGTTCGCTGGTGTAGCTCACCAGGCCGCGGGCATAGCCCATCTTGTCCATGATCGAATCACAAGCGTCGATGCACGCCGCGCAACCGATGCATTCCATTTGCAGGCCGTCGCGGATGTCGATGCCGGTGGGGCAGACCTGCACGCACAACTGGCAGTCGATGCAATCACCCAGGCCGACGTCGGCGGGCTTGACCTCACGCTTGCGCGGGCCACGGCTTTCACCACGGGCTGGGTTGTAGGCGATGGTCAGGGTGTCCTTGTCGAACATCACACTCTGGAACCGCGCATACGGGCACATGTGCATGCACACCGCTTCGCGCAGCCAACCGGCGTTGAGGTAGGTGGCGCCGGTAAAGAACAGCACCCAAAACAGGCTCACGCCGCCCATTTGCCAGGTCAGCAGCTCGTTGGCCAGGGGCCGTATCGGGGTGAAATAGCCCACGAACGTCAGCCCGGTGAGCACGCTGATGCCCAGCCACAAGCTGTGCTTGGCCGAGCGCCGGGCCAGTTTGTTCAGGCTCCAGGGCGCCGCTTGCAGCTTGATGCGTTGGTTGCGTTCGCCTTCGGTGACCTTTTCGCACCACATGAACAGCCAGGTGAACGAGCTTTGCGGGCAGGTGTAGCCGCACCACACCCGTCCGGCAAACACGGTGATCGCAAACAGGCCGAAGGCGCAGATGATCAGCAGGGCTGACAGCAAGATGAAATCCTGCGGCCAGAACGTGGCACCGAAGATGTGGAACTTGCTTTCAGCCAAGTCCCATAACACCGCTTGGCGGCCGCCCCAGTTGAGCCACACCGTGCCGAAAAACGCCAGGAACAGCAAGGCGGCACCGCCCACGCGCAAGGTACGGAACAACCCGGTGAAGCTGCGGGTATGGATCAGGTTATCGCTGGATTTGGCTGTCACCTTCTTTGGGTGAACACGCTCAAAGGTTTCCACGGTTGGGATTCTTTCGCTCATGGTCGTTCGCTCATCAGCCTCCATCAGGCCGCTGAACTATGCGCGTCAGGGTGTTTGCATAACAGACTCAGGTAGGGCGATAAAAAGCGGATCAGACGGGCTGGAGCCAACCCTATGCGGCAATCTGCTGCACCCCGTGGCGCGGGGGGTGCAGCCAATTTTTGCGTGTGCTGATACAGATCAACTAAATCGCCGAACCAGGCTCGGTGACCTTCTTGTGCTGGCGCCCGTCGGTCGCGCCGGCGACGGTGAGCGCATCGGCTTCCTGCTCGGTGATGTAGACCCGCTCGGCGCCCAGCTCCACATAGGACATGGCCTTGGGAATGTCGGTGCTGACCGTCACTGCGCTTGCCGACAGGCTGTGTTCCTGGCCGTCGTCGTTGACCTTGAAATAGCACGTCTGATTTTCGATGCGTACGGGCATGGTGATCTCCTTTTGCAGGCTGTGAGCGTTAGGCTTGGCCGAGTTGCCAACGGTTCCAGGCAACTGACTGGCGGTCGCCGCTGTCCATCCTTTACCAACAATGACAAAGGACGGCTTTCATGGACGCGTGGTGGCATGAAGTGTGGCAAACCCTGCAGGCTGAATTCGCTGATATCGGCGACGCCAGGCAGCTCACCCAAATCACCGTGCGGTTGCTGATCGCCGCCGTGCTGGGCGGGATTCTCGGTTTTGAGCGAGAGAGCAAGGGTAAAGCCGCCGGCGTGCGTACACACATGCTGGTGGCGTTGGGCGCTGCGTTGTTTGTGATGGTGCCGCAGATGTCCGGCAATCAGGCGGACGCCATGAGCCGAGTGGTGCAGGGGGTGATCGCAGGGATCGGTTTTCTGGGCGCCGGCACCATCATCAAGGGCAAAGACGACGAGGAGGGCCACGTCAAGGGGCTGACCACCGCCGCCGGGCTCTGGATGACCGCTGCGATTGGGGTCTCGGCCGGGTTGGGTCGCGAGTCCACCGCGGTGCTGAGTACGGTGCTGGCACTGGCGGTGTTCAGTGTGATGCCAAGGATCGTCAAGCTGCTGGAGAAGAAGTCGTAAGCGAGCGCAGAGGGATGATCTGCGCGCCAAACTCAGCCGACGCCTCGGCCAGATGTCATTAACGACTGTAAAAAAGGCCAGGAGGTTTGACTCGGGCGAGTGTCTCGCTGGCCTTTGGATTTCTGCGGTATTTAAACGATTACCGGCGGTACGGTGGTGGGTGGCTCCTGCACCGGCGGCGGCTCGTTTTCGGGTGGTTCCTGCTCGGGGATCGGCGCAGGTTCGCTGGGCGGCAGGGTCGGGTTGTCGATGTTGGGGTCGGGCGTTTCAGCCGGGATCGGGATATTCATCGGTGTGGCCTCCTTTGTGCTTTGCTCTATCGGTGGACAGCTGCCTGGGCAAATTGATTCCCCGCCCGATGGCGGCACATCCACCTGAACTTTTCTTGCCAGGGCAGGCTCGGACCTTATACGGCCCTGCTCAGGGAGAGCGTCGCCGTCTCAGAATTCGGATCAAGCAAAGAGCGTCCACAGGGCGTAAGGGGAAGATGCTCGATGACTGCTGAAACACTGGTTCCAGAAGAATCTCTCTTGCCGCTGTCCCAGGCATTGTTGCTGCCCAGGATCGCAATCGAAAGCACCACACCCGTGATCGACGGCGGCGAATTTGCCGTCAAGGCCGTGGTTGGCCAGCGGGTCAACGTCACCAGCAAGGTATTCGCTGACGGCCACGACAAGCTCGCCGTGCTGATCCGCTGGCGCGCCCTGCACGAAGAAAGCTGGCACAGCGTGGTCATGAGCGATGTCGGCAACAACGGCTGGGAAGGCGGGTTTACCGTGATCAGCCAGGGCCCGCATGAATACTGCATCGAGGCCTGGATCGATACTTTCGCCAGCTTTTGCTACGAATTACGCAAAAAACATGAAGCCGGTGTCCCCGTCAGCCTGGAGCTGCAGGAAGGCCGCAGCCTGGTGCTGCAGGCCGCCGAGCGCAGTGACAACGAACTGCGCGACCGCTTGATGCTGCTGCACCACGAATTGTCCGGGTTGCTGGAAACCGAGCAGGTCGCGCAGTTTCTGCACGAAGACAGTGCACACCTGATGACCCAGGCCGACCACCGCGCCTATTTGAGCATCAGCACCGTGTACCCGATCGATGTGGAGCGCGAGGCCGCGCAGTTTGCCAGCTGGTACGAGCTGTTTCCGCGCTCGATCACCGACGATCCCGCGCGCCACGGCACCTTTAACGATGTGCACTCACGCCTGTCGATGATCCACGACATGGGCTTCGACGTGCTGTACTTCCCGCCGATCCATCCCATCGGCCGCAGCCACCGCAAAGGCAAGAACAATTCCCTGACGGCTGGCCCTGACGACCCGGGCAGCCCCTACGCCATCGGCAGCGAGGAGGGCGGCCATGAAGCCATCCACCCGCAATTGGGCAGCCGCGAGGACTTCCGTCGCCTGGTCGCCGCCGCCGCCGACCACGGCCTGGAAATCGCCCTGGACTTCGCCATCCAGTGTTCCCAGGACCACCCGTGGCTCAAGCAGCACCCGGGCTGGTTCAACTGGCGCCCGGACGGCACGATCAAATACGCGGAGAACCCGCCGAAAAAATACCAGGACATCGTCAACGTCGATTTCTATGCGGCGGATGCGATTCCAGGCCTCTGGACCGAGCTGCGCGACATTGTGGTGGGCTGGGTGGAAGAAGGTGTGAAGACCTTTCGCGTCGACAACCCCCACACCAAGCCGCTGCCGTTCTGGCAATGGCTGATCAGCGATGTGCGCGCCAAACACCCCGAGGTGATTTTCCTCGCCGAAGCGTTCACCACGCCGGCGATGATGGCGCGCCTGGGCAAGGTTGGCTATTCCCAGAGCTACACCTACTTCACCTGGCGTAATACCAAGGCCGAATTGAGTGAATACTTCGCGCAGTTGAACGAGTCGCCGTGGCGTGAATGCTACCGGCCGAACTTCTTCGTCAACACGCCGGACATCAATCCCGCGTTCCTGCATGAGTCCGGCCGCCCGGGCTTCTTGATCCGCGCCGCGCTGGCCACCATGGGCTCTGGCCTGTGGGGCATGTATTCGGGCTTCGAGCTGTGCGAAGCCGCGCCGGTGCCGGGCAAGGAGGAATACCTCGATTCGGAGAAATACGAGATCCGCCCACGGGACTTCACCGCGCCCGGTAACATCATCGCCGAGATCGCCCAGCTCAACCGCATCCGCCGGCAGAACCCGGCGTTGCAGACCCATTTGGGGCTCAAGCTCTACAACGCATGGAACGACAACATCCTCTACTTCGGCAAGCGCAGCGAGGACGGCAGCAACTTCATTCTGGTGGCCGTCAACCTCGACCCTTACAACGCCCAGGAGGCGAATTTCGAACTGCCACTGTGGGAGTTGGGCCTGCCGGATGACGCCCAGACCCAAGGCGAAGACCTGATGAACGGCCATCGCTGGACCTGGTACGGCAAGACCCAGTGGACCCGCCTGGACCCGCAGATGCCGTTTGGCATTTGGCGCATTACCACTTCTTAAGTTCGATGGGGATTCAAATGTGGGAGGGGGCAAGCCCCCTCCCACATTGTTTTGCATCCAGCCCGCAGAATTTCAGTGTTTCAGGAGTTTCCAATGGCGAAGAAACCCAAGGCTGCCACCTTTATCAAAGACCCGCTCTGGTACAAGGACGCGGTGATCTACCAGGTTCACGTCAAATCCTATTTCGACTCCAACAACGACGGCATCGGTGACTTTCCCGGGCTGATCGCCAAACTCGACTACATCGCCGACCTCGGCGTGAACACCATCTGGCTGCTGCCGTTCTACCCTTCGCCACGCCGCGATGACGGCTACGACATCGCCGAATACCGTGGCGTGCACAGCGACTACGGGACCATGGCCGACGCCAAGCGCTTTATCGCCGAGGCCCACCAGCGCGGGCTGCGGGTGATTACCGAACTGGTGATCAACCACACCTCCGACCAGCACCCGTGGTTCCAGCGCGCGCGCAAAGCCAAGCCCGGTTCGGCGGCGCGTAACTTCTATGTGTGGTCCGATGACGACCAGAAGTACGACGGCACGCGCATCATTTTCCTCGATACCGAGAAGTCCAACTGGACCTGGGACCCGGTGGCCGGCCAGTACTTCTGGCACCGCTTCTATTCCCACCAGCCAGACCTCAATTTTGACAACCCCCAGGTCATGAAAGCCGTACTGTCGGTGATGCGCTATTGGCTCGACATGGGCATTGACGGCCTGCGCCTGGATGCGATCCCGTACCTGATCGAGCGCGATGGCACCAACAACGAAAACCTCCCCGAAACCCACGACGTGCTCAAGCAGATCCGCGCCGAGATCGACGCGCATTACCCCGACCGCATGTTGTTGGCCGAAGCCAACCAGTGGCCGGAAGACACGCAATTGTATTTCGGTGACAAACACGGCGACGACGGCGATGAATGCCACATGGCTTTCCACTTCCCGCTGATGCCGCGCATGTACATGGCGCTGGCCCAGGAAGATCGCTTCCCGATCACCGACATCCTGCGCCAGACCCCGGAGATCCCCGCCAACTGCCAGTGGGCGATTTTCCTGCGCAACCACGATGAGCTGACCCTGGAAATGGTCACCGACAAAGAGCGCGACTACCTGTGGAATTACTACGCCGCCGACCGTCGCGCGCGGATCAACCTCGGGATTCGCCGGCGCCTGGCGCCCTTGATGGAGCGCGATCGCCGGCGCGTCGAGCTGCTCAACAGCCTGCTGCTGTCAATGCCCGGTACGCCGACCCTGTACTACGGCGATGAAATCGGCATGGGCGACAACATCTACCTCGGCGACCGCGACGGCGTGCGCACGCCAATGCAATGGTCCATCGACCGCAACGGCGGCTTCTCCCGCGCCGACCCGGCCAGCCTGGTGCTCCCGCCGATCATGGACCCGCAATACGGCTATCAGTCGGTCAACGTCGAAACCCAGGCCCAGGACCCGCACTCGCTGCTCAACTGGACCCGACGCATGCTCGCGGTGCGCAAGCAGTCCAAGGCGTTTGGCCGCGGCAGCCTGAAAATGCTGTCGCCGAGCAACCGCCGGATCCTCGCGTATACCCGCGAATTTACCGGTGAGGACGGACGCAACGAAATCATCCTGTGCGTGGCCAACGTGTCGCGCAGTGCCCAGGCGGCCGAGTTGGACCTGTCGGCGTTCGCCGGCATGGTGCCGGTGGAGATGCTCGGCGGTAACGCGTTCCCGCCGATCGGCCAGTTGAATTTCCTGCTGACCCTGGCGCCGTATGGCTTTTACTGGTTTGTGCTGGCGGCGGAAAACCAGATGCCGAGCTGGCACGTGGAACCGGCGCAAAGCATGCCGGACTTCACCACCCTGGTGCTGAAAAAACGTATGGAAGAATTGCTCGACGAACCCTGCCGCAGCAGCCTGGAACAGACTTCGCTGCCGGCCTGGCTGCCCAAGCGGCGTTGGTTTGCCGGCAAGGACACGGCCATCGACCGCGTGCGCATCGCTTACGGCGTGCGGTTTGGCGACCCGCAGCACCCGGTATTGCTCAGTGAGCTTGAGGTGACTGCCGGCGGCCAGGTCAGCCGTTATCAGCTGCCGTTCGGCTTCCTCGGTGAGGACCAGTTCACCAGCGCGTTGCCGCAGCAATTGGCTATGGCCCGGGTACGGCGTGTGCGCCAGGTGGGTTTGGTGACCGATGCCTTCAGCCTGGAGCACTTTATCCGCGCGGTGATCCAGGGCATGCAAGCCGGCAGTGTGCTGAATTCCAGCGAGGGCGAGTTGCGTTTTGAAGGTACCCAGCACTTGGCCAAGTTGCAGCTCACGGACGAGTCGCCGGTGCGTTATTTGTCCGCCGAGCAGTCCAACAGCTCGGTGGTGGTGGGCGAGAGCCTGGTGCTCAAGCTGATCCGCAAAGTCAGCGCCGGGGTGCACCCGGAGCTGGAAATGAGCGCCTACCTCACGGCGGCCGATTACCCGAATATCTCGCCGTTGCTGGGCTCGATGGTGCGCCACGACGCCCAGGGCGAGGACAACCTGTTGATGATCGCCCAAGGCTATCTGAGCAACCAGGGCGACGCCTGGAGCTGGACCCAGAACAGCCTCGAACGCGCGATTCGCGACGAGCTGGCCGAAGCTATCTCCGAGCAGGAGCAGCATTACAACGCCCTTGGCGAGCTGGCCGATTTTGCCGGCTTGCTCGGCCAGCGCCTTGGCGAGATGCACGGCGTGCTGGGCGCGCCCACCGGCAATAAAGACTTCAAGCCTGAAGTCACAAGCGCCAAGGACACCCAGGCCTGGGCCAAGGATGTGGGGGCGCAGATCGAGCGCGCCCTGCAATTGCTCAAGGTGCATCAAAACCAATTGAACCCTGCCGATCAGGCACTGGTCAGTGACTTGCTGACGCAGAAAAAAGCCATCGCCAGCCATGTGCAGGCGTTGGCCAAAGCCACCTTGGGTGGCCTGCGTATTCGGGTGCATGGTGATTTGCACCTGGGCCAAGTGCTGGTGGTCAAGGGCGATGCCTACTTGATCGACTTCGAAGGTGAACCGGCGCGACCGCTGCACGAGCGACGCGGCAAGCACAGCCCGTATAAAGATGTGAGCGGCGTGTTGCGCTCTTTCGATTACGCGGCGGCGATGGCCCTGAACGTGCAGGGGGTGGATCACTCGCCCGAGGCCGATGTGGCGCGTAAACGCGTGACCGATCGTTATCTGAAAGAAGCGCGCCAGGCATTTATTCAGGCTTATCAGGCAGCTACGTCTACACTGGCGCATGACTGGCAGGATGCCAAAGGCCAGGACGCCGCGCTGACATTGTTCAGCCTGGAAAAGGCCGCGTATGAAGTGGCTTACGAAGCGGAAAATCGCCCGACCTGGCTGCCGGTGCCCTTGCAAGGGCTGCACGGCTTGCTCAGTGGGCTTATACCTATATCGAAAACTGTACGCGGTGGGGAGACGTCATGAGCTTTACACATAAAGAACCGCTGCAGCCAAAGTTGACTGCATTGCCGGCGTCCAAGGACGTCGAAGCGCTGGTGCGCGCCGAGCACCATGACCCGTTCTCGATTCTCGGGCCGCACGACGACGAGCAGGGCGGCCAGTTTATCCGCGCATTCCTGCCCGAGGCCTTGAGCGTTCAGGTGCTGGCCCGCGACAGCGGCGAGCAGATCGGCAGCCTCGACGCCACTCAGGTGCCGGGCCTGTTTGTCGGGCAATTCAATACCCGCCAGCCGTACCTGCTGAAAATTCAGTGGGCCGGCGGTGAGCAGATCACCGAAGACCCTTACAGCTTCCAGCAACTGCTGCTGGGGGAAATGGACCTGTATCTGTTTGCCGAAGGCAATCACCGCGACCTCAGCAGTTGCCTGGGCGCCCAGGTCACTAACGTTGATGGCATCGACGGCGTGCGGTTTGCCGTGTGGGCTCCGAATGCACGGCGCGTGTCGGTGGTGGGCGACTTCAATATCTGGGACGGCCGCCGCCACCCGATGCGCTTGCGGCATCCGTCCGGCGTGTGGGAAATCTTTATCCCACGCCTGCAACCGGGCGCAGCCTACAAATATGAAATCCTCGGCGCCAACGGGATTCTGCCGCTCAAGGCCGACCCGATGGCGCTGGCCACCCAGTTGCCGCCGGACACCGCGTCGAAAGTCGCCGAGCCGTTGCGGGTCGACTGGCAGGACCATGAATGGATGCAATCGCGGGTCGAACGCCGGAAGACCACTGCGCCGCTGTCGATCTACGAGCTGCACGTGGGCTCCTGGCAGTGCGAACTGGACGAGGCGGGCGAGGTCGCGCGCCAATATAACTGGCGTGAGCTGGCTGAAAGGCTGGTGCCGTATGTGCAGCAGCTCGGGTTTACCCATGTGGAGCTGATGCCGATCATGGAACACCCGTTCGGGGGCTCCTGGGGTTACCAGGCGCTATCGCAGTTCGCGCCGACCGCGCGCTTTGGCTCGCCGGAGGATTTCGCCTACTTCATCAACGCGCTGCACCAGGCCGATATCGGCGTGATTCTCGACTGGGTGCCGGCGCATTTCCCGACCGACACCCACGGCCTCGCGCAATTCGACGGCACCGCGCTGTACGAATACGCCAACCCGCTGGAAGGCTTTCACCAGGATTGGGACACGTTGATCTACAACCTGGGCCGCACCGAAGTGCACGGTTTCATGCTTGCTTCGGCGCTGCATTGGCTCAAACACTTCCACATTGACGGGCTGCGCGTGGATGCCGTGGCGTCGATGCTCTACCGCGATTACTCGCGCAAGGCCGGTGAGTGGGTGCCCAACCGCCATGGTGGCCGCGAGAACCTCGAAGCCATCGACTTCCTGCGCCACCTGAACGACGTGGTGGCCCTGGAAGCCCCCGGCGCGCTGGTGATTGCCGAAGAGTCCACGGCCTGGCCGGGCGTGAGCCAGCCGACCCAGCAGGGCGGCCTGGGTTTCAACTACAAATGGAACATGGGCTGGATGCACGATTCGCTGCACTACATCCAGCAGGATCCGGTGTACCGCGCCCATCACCACAACGAGCTGAGCTTCGGCCTGGTGTATGCCTGGTCCGAGCGGTTTATTTTGCCGATCTCCCACGATGAAGTGGTGCACGGCAAACACTCGCTGATCGACAAGATGCCCGGCGACCGCTGGCAGAAGTTCGCCAACCTGCGCGCCTACCTGACGTTCATGTGGATGCATCCCGGCAAGAAATTGCTGTTCATGGGCTGCGAATTCGGCCAATGGCGTGAGTGGAACCACGATCAGCAACTGGACTGGTACCTGCTGCAGTACGCCGAACACAAAGGCGTGCAAAAGCTGGTGGGCGATTTGAACCGTCTGTACCGCGAGGAACCCGCGCTGCATGAGCAGGACGACGCGCCCCAGGGTTTCCAGTGGTTGATCGGCGACGATGCGATCAACAGCGTCTACGCCTGGCTGCGCTGGAGCAAGGATGGCAAGCCGGTACTGGTGGTGGCCAACTTCACCCCGGTGCCGCGTGCGGCGTACGCCGTGGGGGTACCGTTTGCCGGGCGCTGGAGCGAGGTGCTCAACAGCGATGCCGACACCTATGCCGGCTCCAATTACGGCAATGGCGGTGAAGTGTTTACCCAGGATGAGCCACGCCATGGGCAAGCGGTGTCGCTGTCGTTGAATCTGCCGCCGCTGGGCGTGCTGATTCTGCGTCCGGAAGCGTTTTAAAGGCTCTACCGTGCTGGATTTTGTTGTCCACGCTACTGGCAGGGTGCCACAATGGCGCCTTTGTCGTGGCAGTCGAATCGAGCGAAATTGATGAATGGCCTTGGGCGTGGGCAGGACCAGGATTGCTTCATAGAGGAACAGGTGCGGACCGACCGTCTGCACCAGTTGTTTAGGCAATCCTTTGCCGCCATTCTCGGCAGCTACCTGGCCGCCGTGATGCTGTGCTGGCTGTGCTGGGACCGGTTTGACCATCAGGTCATCCTGGTCTGGCTGGTCGCGCTGGCGGTGTCGTCCCTGCTGCGGCTGAAGATGTTCATGGAATGGTTCCGCTGCCCCAACGCCGAGCGCACGCCGGCGCGTTGGGAGCGTCGCTATTGCGTCACGCTGATGTTGTCTGCAGGGATCTGGGGGGCCGGCGCGTTTGCGGTGATGCCCACCGATGACCGCCTGTCCCAGGTCTTGGTGATGTTGTTCACGGTGGGCATGTCAGTGAGCGCGGTGTCGTGTTATTCGGCGTATCGCTACCTGACGCTGGCGTCCATGGCGCTGGTGCTGCTGCCGTGCACGCTGTGGCTGCTGGTCCAGCCGTCGTCGATGCAGGTGGGCGTGGCTCTGGCGGTGCTGGTGTTCTCGACCTTTGTGGTCAGCGCCACGCGCAAATTCTCCGATGCGCTGGAAAAGGCCTTCCGGCTGACCCGGCAAATGGAACGTGCCCACAACATATCCACTCGCGCCGCACAGACCGACGAACTCACCGGCCTGATGAACCGCCGCGCGTTTTTCGAACATGCCCAGTTGTTGTACGCGCAATGCCGCCACAACCAGCAGCCGCTGTGCGCGCTGATGCTGGACATGGACCACTTCAAGCAAATCAACGACACCTACGGCCACCAGGCCGGCGACCAGGTGCTGCGCCAGATCGGCGGGGTGATCAGTGCCTCGTTCCGCAAGGCTGACGTGTACGGCCGCCTGGGCGGCGAAGAGTTTGCGGTGCTGTTGCCCAATACCTCGCTGGAAACCGCCAGGGATATCGCCGAGCAGTTGATCAAGTCGATTTCCGGGCTGGTGTCCGAGCCGGTGCACGGCCTGACCGCCAGCCTTGGCGTGGCGTCCACCCATGCCCTTGACCAGGACCTGCACGGCCTCATGAACACCGCCGACAAGGCGCTGTACCGTGCCAAGGCATTGGGCCGCAACCAGGTGGCGGTGGCGGAGTAGGGCGCCGCTCAGTCCTTGAGCATGGCCTTGAGCAAAACCCTGGACACCTGGTCGGCAGAGTAGGGCTTGGCGAGGAATTCGAACCCTGCGTAGCCGTCTTCCGCCAGCTCGTCGCTGTAGCCCGAGGTCAGCACCACCGGCAGGTCGGCGCGGCGCTGGCGCAGCAACTTGGCCATGGCCACGCCGGTGATGCCGGGCATGACCACATCCGAAAACACCACGTCGAACGCCATCGCATCCTGCCCGGCCAGCGCCAGCGCCAGCGCCTGCTCGGCATCCGTCGCCCAGGTGGTCTGGTAACCCAGGTCTTGCAGGATCTGGCTGGCAAAACGTCCGACTTCCAGATTGTCCTCGACGATCAACACGCGGCACTGGGTGGTGTCATGGGCTGGCGTCGGCGTGTCCTGCACGCTTACGGGCACAGCCGCCTCGGCTTCAACCTGTGGCAGGTACAAGGTAAACACGCTGCCCTGGCCAAGGGTGCTGGCCACGTCGATATTGCCGCCCGACTGCTTGGCAAAACCAAATACCTGCGACAGGCCCAGGCCGGTGCCCTTGCCCACGGCCTTGGTGGTGAAGAACGGCTCGAAAATTCGTTCGACCGTTTCCGCCGGGATGCCCGGCCCGGTATCGGCGAGCGACACGCCAATATACGCCTGGTTCGACCCTGCATCCCCGCGAATCCTTGGCAGCACCTGGGCGCCGGTAACCCGCAGCGTCAACGTGCCCCGGCCGTCCATGGCGTCCCGGGCGTTGAGGGCGATGTTGATCAGCGCGGTTTCAAACTGGCTGGAGTCGACCCGCGCAAAACACGGCTGCGGCGGCAACTCGACCTGCACATGGATGCGCGCACCGGTGACGCTTTCGAGCATCTCGCCGATATTCTGTACACGCTGGCCAACGTCGAAGACTTCCGGGCTCAAGGGTTGCCGGCGGGCAAAGGCGAGCAACTGGCTGGTGAGTTTGCTCGCGCGCTCCACGGTGTCGGACACCGCGCCCATGTAGCGTTGGCGGCGTTCTTCGGACAGGCCGGGTTGGCGCAGAAAGTCCACCGAGGAGCGAATGATGGTCAGCAGGTTGTTGAAGTCGTGGGCCACGCCGCCGGTCAATTGGCCGATGGCTTCGAGCTTTTGCGACTGGCGCAACGCGGCTTCGGCCTGGGCCAGCGCCAGGGTGCGTTCTTCCACGCGTTGTTCCAGCGTGGTATTCAGCTCGGCGTAGGCCGCCAGGCCTTCGCGCACATCGGCATCGGCGCGCACCCGTTCGATGTGGGCCCAGGAGCGTTCGGTGACCTCGCGCAGTAACGCGAGGTCGTAAGGCGACCAGAGCCGCGCGATTTTGTCGTGCACCGCCATCAAGGCAGTGAGGCGGCCATTCTTGATCAGGGGCATGCAAATGGTGGCCGTGACGCCCAGGGCCTGGAAGCTCGCCGATTCGCCCGGCGGCAACTCGCGCAGGTTGTCGTGGATCACCAGCGGCTCGCCGGCGCGCAGGCACTGCACCGCCGTGGTGCCGAACGCCGCCAGGCTGTAGCGGCCGATGATGCTCGGCGAGCCGGGCGCGGTCCAATTATCGCGAATGGTGAAGCCGTCTTCATCGGCGTCCATGTCGGCATACGCGCAGTTGCTCACCTGCAAGTGTTCGGCGAGCAGTTGGGTGGTGCGGGTCATGATGGCTTCGGCATCGGCCGCGTCGACCACCGCGTGACCGATGGCATCCAGCACGGCCAGGCGGCGGGCCAGGAATACGGTTGCGGTGGTTTCGGACACGGTGTCGAGCAGGCCGACCACCCGGCCCTCGGCGTCGCGGATCGGGCTGTAGCAAAAGGTGAAGTAGGCCTGTTCGCGCGCCTGGCCGCGCTCGATCACCAGCGGGAAATTTTCGATATAGGTGGCATGGCCCTGGAAAGCGGCATCGGCGATGGGGCTGATGTGCTCCCATGCCTCGCTCCATATCTCATTGAATGGACGGCCGAGTGCATCCGGCTTATTGCCCAGGATCGGAATAAACGCGTCGTTGTACAGCGTGGTCAAGTGCGGGCCCCAGACAATCGCCTGGGGAAAGCTTGAGGCAAAGCACAGCGCAACGGTGGTCTTGAGCACGTCCGGCCATTGGTCCAGTGGCCCCAGCGGCGTTGCGGCCCAATCATGCAGACGCACCCGTTCAGCCATGTCGCTGCTGCTTTGCAGCCAATTCATCATTGCGGGTACACCTTGTGTGCCAGGGGCTTCTTATACGCCCGGGAAATGCCTGGCGCACAGCTAGAGACCCGCTTGGACGCTGCCAGTTCAGCGCAATTATCGCCTAGATGGCACTTTGATGCTCTATTCGTTTGGATAGCTTAAATGCAGTGGGTTTGGGCGCTTGCCCAAACCCTATTGGCTGCCGAACAAACCGGTCCAGTAAATCCCCGCGTCGCTCTTCGGGTCCATGGCATAGGCCGCGCCCAATTCGCGAAATTGCGGGTTCATCAGGTTGGCGCAGTGGCCCGGGCTGGCGAGCCAGCCGTCGACCACCTTGCGCGGAGTATCCAGGCCGGCGGCGATGTTTTCGCCGACGTTCTTTGCGATATACCCGGCCAGCTCGGCGCGGTCACCGGGGGTACGGCCGTCGTGGTCGAGGTGGTCAAAGAAGTTGCCGTTGGCCATGTTGCGCGTGTGGCTGTTGGCAGCACCGGCCAGGTCGTCGTTCCACGACAGCGGGGTGGTCGCAGTAAACGCCTGGGTGCCGCACTGGCGCGACTGCGAACGGGCGGTGTTGATCAGCGTCAGCAGTTGCTTGCCCTCGGTCTGCCAATCGCCCAGGCCGCTGGACAGCAGCGGGCGGGCGAGCACGATGCGCCAGTCCTGGCCGCTGTTGCTCACGCCGATATCGACAAATTGCGGGTCCAGCACCACGCGGCAGAAGCTCTCGCGCACCGCCTTCATGGCCGCCTGGGCGTCCTTGGGCCCGGACAGGCTGATGGCCTGCACGTTGACCATCGGGTACGCCGCCCGGGCCAGGGCCTGCTGCAGGTCGCCGACATTGGTCGCCGGCAGCACCAGCCGCGTGTCGTTGGCCAGGGGTGGAAGTTCCTGGGAACCCTGGTTGCCGCAGCGCTGCACCTGGCTGCGGTAGTCGTTGATCTGTTGCACCAGCTGGTTTTCTTCATTCGCCATCGCGCTGGCGCAGAACACCGAACTGGCGGCCAGCGTCGTAAGACCCATCATCAATGACAGAACGCGCATGGACGTTACCCTTGAGCTTGAAAGCGCCCATGATGCGCGATGTAACCCGGTCTGGTGCAACGCCTTTTTTTGTTTTTTTGCCTCAACGGGTGTTCGCATGGCGGATGCGGCCACGTGCCATCAGGCAGGCCAGCAGGATCAGGCCCGCTGCTACGGCGAAGGTTGCGTGCAGTCCGGCTGCCACCGATTGCGGTGTGGCACGGGTGATATCCGGGGTCGCCCAGGCGAACACCGCACCCAGGGCCGAGGCGCCGAGGATCAGCCCGAGGTTGCGCGGAGCAGGTACAATCCCCGCTGCCTTGACGTGAAACCCCAGGAATTTGCATGTTCAGCCTTACCCGCTACACCACCGCGTGCCCCGAGCCGATCAATGCGCAGATCCTGCAGATGGTGGTGGACAACCTCACCGACATCAGCAGCGTGGCCCTGCAGCCGAGCAACCTGCTCTACAACATCTACCAGTACGCCATCGGCTTTGAGGTGCACCTGTACCTGGAAGCGCTGGATGGCTCGAAGGGCATCGCCGTCGAGCTGGTGGTGGCGATGGTCGAGGAACGCGTGGTGGGTTTTTGCCTGTACCTGCCGGTCAAAGACGACCCCGAAGCCTGCGGCATCGCCTTTATGGCGGTACACGCCGGTTCCCGTCGCCAGGGTGTGGCGCGAGCCATGCTGGGTGAGGTGCTGGCGCATTACCCCCACGCCGAACTGGCGTGCGCCGTGGAGAAGGTGCCGGCGTTCCAAGCCATGGGCTTTCAGCTACGCGGCGCGCGGGGCACTCAGGTGCTGATGAATACTCGCGATTACGCCACCGATGGCCTGATGGGCGTGCTGGACGTAGCGGCTATTTATAGCTCGCTGGAAGTGCGCCAGATCCACACCTACCTGCTGCAAAAGCATGGCAAGCGGGCGATGGTGGATGCAGAGAAGCAGCGCGATCGGCACCTGGACCAGCTGACGCGCAAGGCCAGGTTGTTTGTGGATGAACATTTGAGCTGAATGCACAGCCATGTGGCGAGGGAGCAAGCTCCCTAACCACATTCAAGTACGGCCGCGATTGACCATCGCCAAAATCGTCTCCAGCAGCTCCTGCTGCGCCTCTTCACGGCTGACCTCACCACTGGCCGCCGCCTGGGACAGGGCCTCCGCCGCTCCCAGCATGGCCCGCAAACCAGCCTGGGACACGTTGCCGCCGGGCGCAAACGGCGACAGCGCATCACGGCACTTGGCGAGAAAAATTGCCTCGTATTCGCGCTTGAGGGTTTCCAGCTCCGGCGAACTGCTGAGCGCGGCAATCACCCCGGGAATCTCGCGGCCTTGCAACAATACGCAGTCCACATAGGACGAAGCGATCACCCACGCCCGGTCTTGCAGGGTGGCGTTGCTGGCCTCGAGGGCCTCGGTAAACACCTGGTTCTGGCGCGCGTCGAAATCTTCATACAGCGCGGCGAGCAAACCCGCACGGGTGACGAAATGGTCATACACCACCGGTTTGGTCACCCCCGCCAGTTCCGCCAGGCGGCCCAGGGTCAGGGCGTCGGTGCCTTCCTCGCGCACCAGTTGCCAGGCCACATCGAGTAATTGGCGCAGGCGATCTTCACGGGACAAACGACGGCGTGGGGCGGGGGATTCAGGGGTTGACATGCTTATATACCAAAAGTAACTTAATCGACGTAACTTACTAAACGTAGCTTAAGCGCAAGTGGAGTCAATGTCATGCACGCCCTTATCGTAGTCTCTCATCACGACCCGCAGTCCCTCACTCACGCCGTGGCCGCACAGGTCGCCGCCGGCCTTACCGCTGCCGGCCACAGCTATGAGATCGCCGACCTCGCCGCCGAAGGTTTCGATCCGCGCTACAGCGCCGCCGACCACCGTGTGCACCGCAGCCGTGCCACGCCCCCAGCCGACGTACTGGCCGAACAGGCACGCATCGACCGCGCCGACGCGCTGGTGCTGGCGTTCCCGATCTACTGGTGGTCGCTGCCGGGCCTGCTCAAAGGCTGGGTCGACCGGGTGTTCGTCAACGGTTGGGCGATCGATTACGGCCCGGACACGCCGGTGGTGAAGAAGCTGCGGCACCTGCAGGTGCACTTGCTCGCCCTCGGTGCGGCCGACGCCAGCGCCTTTGATCGACACGGCTACGCCAACGCGATGCGCACGCAGATCGACTACGGGATTTTTGATTACTGCGGCGCGCAGGTGTTGACGTCGCAGCTGCTGCTGGAGTCGGAAGACGGCAGTGCGCAGGCGCATCTGAACAAGGCCAATGCCATAGGGCAGGGCGTGTTCCAGGCCGAGAGGGTCACCGGTTGATTCAGCCTTCGCGAAACAGGTCGTGGGCGTCCAGCAGGCGGTAGGCAATTTCCGGGCGTTTTTCCATGCCTCGGCGAATCGCCGCCGGGATCGATTGGCGGGTCTTGCGGCACATGCCCGGCAAGTCGTCGATGACGATCTGGATCCCGCGCATGCTCTTGACCTCGGTATGGCCGGGCGCGACATGCACGCGAATGCCCAATAGCTCGTACATGCGCTGTTGCAGGCGTTCGAGGTCTTGCAGGCTTTGCAGGTCTTCGAGGCGTTCGATCAGGCGTTTTTCTTCCTGACGCGTCAGGTTGAGAATGCGCAGATCGGCGCCGGGAGTTTCCAGCAATTGCTCGCGGTCGCAGACACACGCGCCGGGTGGGCAGGGTTGGCGAATGTTCATGTGCGTTGCCTCCCCATTCCGACGCGTTTGCCTCAGTAGCTCAGTTGCACCCCAAGGCTGCCCAGGGCCTTCCAGTACTCAGGATAGGTCTTGGCCACGCAGTCCGGGTCCTGGATCCGGATGCCCGACACTTTCAGCCCCGCCAGGGCAAAGCACATGGCGATGCGGTGGTCGGCGTGGGTGTCGATCAGCGCGTTGCACGATGTACCGGCCAGCGCCGGGTCGGCCGCCACCAGCAGGTCATCGCCCTCAATCGTCGCCAGCCCTGGGCGGATTTCATTCAGGCCGTCATGCAGCGCCTGCACGCGATCACATTCCTTGACCCGCAGGTTGGCCAGCTCGGTGAAGCGCACCGGGGTGTTGTTGAACGCGGCCAGCACGGCCAGGGTCGGGATCGCGTCCTGCATTTGCGAGCCGACCACCGTGGCCTGCATGTTCGGGAACTGCGCAATCACGGCCTGGGCCTTGGCGTCCGGCTGGGTGAAGGCTTCTGCAGCCACACCGATGTCGATGCGCCCACCGGTCAGCACTTCGGCGGCCCACAGGTAGGTGGCGGCGGAGGCGTCCGGTTCGATCAGGTAATCATGGGCGGTGTAGCCGGTGGGGGCGACGCGCCAGGTGGTGTCGTCGACCACCTCGACCTGCGCGCCGAATGCACGCATGCAGTCCAGGGTCAGGTCCACGTAGCCACGGGCGCCGATGTCCTTGCCGGTCAGCGCCACTTCAATCGGCGCCTCGCCGCACGCGGCCAGCATCAGCAGGGCCGACACGTATTGGCTGGACAAACCGCCGTCGATTTCGAAACGCTTGGCCGCGACTTTGCCCACGCCGTGCACGGTCACCGGCGGGCAGCCGGTCGGGCTGTCGACGGCGATACCGTTTTCGCGCAGGGTGGCCAGCAGCGGGCCGATCGGGCGTTTTTGCATGTAGTCGTCGCCATCGAGCACCACGGTGCCGTGCACGGTGGCGACGGCGGCGGTAAGAAAACGCATGGCGGTGCCGGCGTTGCCGAGGAACAGCGGCTGCGCCGGCAACTGCAACTTGCCGGAACCTGTGACCACGAAGGTGGTGTCGTCCGGCTCGTCGATGGTCACGCCCATCTGGCGCAGGGCCACCGACATATGGCGGGTGTCATCGCTCTTCAGCGCGCCGCTCAGGCGGCTGGTGCCCTTGGCCAGGGCGGCCAGTAACAGGGCGCGGTTGGTAATGGATTTGGAGCCGGGGGGCGCGACCTTGCCATTGAGGGGGAAATTGGGCGGTGTAACGGTCACGGTTTTCTGCGAACTCAAGGTACAAGGCTCCTGATTCAAGGCAAGGTGGCACGGAGTGGCCGACGGGGCGGACCCGAATAATCGGCCAAAGCAGCAGTGCTTGTCGAGGCTTAGCGCAGGGCCAGCCAATAATCATGCAGCGCCCGCGCCGCCGGTTCGATTTCGCTGACGCGTTGCTGGTGGGCCGCTACATCCAGGTCGGCAGGCAATTCGAAATTGTCCTGCTCGGCGCACCAGGAGATTTTCTCCAGCAGCGCCGCCTGTGGCACTGGCAGCGCTGGCCAGTTACCGATGGCCGCGCCACGGATATAGCCGAAGCACCATTCTTCCGCGAGGGTCACGACCTGGCCCTGGTGTTCGGTGTCATCAAAGCGTGCCTTGAAGCCCTGGGCATCGGTCGCCAGTTGGCCCGCCAGAGTGTTGATGTGGCGTACGCACAGCTCCAGGAAACGCTGGGCCTCGTCCATGTTGTCCCACTCGGGGTTCTGCCCGCCCCAGATCGCCGGGAACCACTCGGCCACGTCCACTTGTACCGGGCTGGACACCAGCGCGGTGAAATAGCCGTCGAGTTCGGCCAGGTTCAGCACCGAATGATCGTCGCCGTACTTGAGCAGGGTTTCTTCGATGCAGTCGAAATCGGCGGGGGTGAGGGGCTGGGCGTGCATGGGCATATCCTTCAAACGTCGAGCGCCGCGAACAGGGCG
The DNA here is from genome assembly GCF_979253585.1 of Pseudomonas sp. AC463. Lineage (NCBI taxonomy): Bacteria > Pseudomonadati > Pseudomonadota > Gammaproteobacteria > Pseudomonadales > Pseudomonadaceae > Pseudomonas > Pseudomonas sp. AC463. The sequence continues at coordinate 238,190 of NZ_CEEDDZ010000008.1, forward strand.
GCTTAAAGTGCGAAGGATGGCGCCTGGGGCGGTTTTTTTCCAGCGGTTTCCCAGCGTTGCAGCAGCTTGCTGACGCACACCGAACCGACCACGGCCAGAATGATCGGCACCAGGAAGTCATGCTCGATACGGGTGAATTCGGCCACCAGCACAATCGCGGTCAGCGGCATGCTCATGCTCGCGGCCAGGAACGCCGCTGCGCCAATGATCGCAAACGCTCCCAGCGGCACGCCGGGCCACACCAGGCTCCAGGCGCCGCCGAGGATAATCGCCAGCAGCGCGCCATTGGCCAGGCCCGGCGTGAGCAGGCCACCCTCGGCGCCGGCGCGCAGGCTGGCGGTGGTGATCACCACCTTGACCACCAGCAGCAACGCGGCCAGGCCGATGCTCAATTGATTATCGAAACCCAATTGCGCCGGGCCTTTGCCGTTGCCGAGGATCTGCGGCAGCAGCATCGCCAGCCCGCCGATGAGGGTGAAGTTGAGCAACGCCAGCACCGGCAGGCGCCAGCCGCGCGCGGCATTGGCCCGGGCGGCGCCGGTCAGGCGGGTGAAGCCGTAGGCCGCGACTCCGAACACCGGCCCGCAGACCACCGCCCAGGTGATCAGCGCCGGGCTCAGCACAAAGTGCGGCACTACGTACTGCGACTCGGCGCCCAGCCCGATCCACGCCACCGCCGCGCCAATCGCCGAGGTTGCCAAGGCGATAATCGCCGCCGGCCAACTGAACACACCCACCAGCACTTCCAGCACAAACACCGCGCCGCCCAACGGCACGTTATAGACGGCGGCCAAGCCGGCACCGGCGCCGCAGGCGACGATCAGGCGATGCATGTCCGGCGCCAAGCGTGCCCGTTGCGACAGCCAGCTACCGGCCAGCGCGCCGACTTCCCGTGGCGCCACTTCGCGCCCCAGCGGTGAGCCCAGCGCCACGGTAATAATCTGCAACAGGGCGTGGGCGAGGGTGGTCTTGGGCGGCATGATCGGCCTCTTCTCCGACACCGCCTGCTTGATGCTCACCAGCGGCCGGCCGTAGCGGTACACCGCCCACCAGCCCAGGCCCGCCACCAGCCCGCACACCACCAGCACCGCCAGGCGGCGCTCCGGCGCGGCGGCGGTCACGCCCCACAAAAAGGTTTCATGGCTGACCAGGCTGTCCAGGCTGTAGCCGTAAGCCAGATGCTGGATGCCATGCAGCAGCAACGCCAGGAGCATGCCGCCCAGGCCTGCGCCGATACCGGTCAATACGACCACCAGGGCCAGCATCAGGGATGAACGAACGGTGGTCGGCATAGGTGGCTCCAGGCAATGGCCCTGATTGTATAGCCGATAAATCACCGCTCCCGGGTGAAATGTATCGGCGCTGCATGAACTGCGCATTCACAACATTTCATTACCTTTGCCAGTCCCGCTTTTGGCCGATGCGCCGTGGCGCTCCCTTGTTATAGTTCGGGCCTTATCACTCGCCAGTCAGGGATCACTGCCATGTCCGAATACCAAGCTTTCGTCGTCGAACTCACCGGCAACGTTGCCCATGTGCAGATCAACCGCCCGGAAAAGATCAACGCGATGAACGCGGTGTTCTGGACCGAAATCATCGACATCTTCCAATGGGTCGAAGACACCGATGCCGTGCGCGCGGTGGTGCTCAGTGGTGCCGGCAAGCATTTCTCCTCCGGCATCGACCTGATGATGCTGGCCTCGGTGGCCAATGAATTCGGCAAGGACGTGGGCCGCAACGCGCGCCTGCTGCGCCGCAAGATCCTGGAGTTGCAAGCTTCGTTCAATGCCGTGGACAACTGCCGCAAGCCGGTATTGGCGGCGATCCAGGGATACTGCATCGGCGGCGCCATCGACCTGATCAGCGCCTGTGACATGCGCTATGCCGCCGAGGGTGCGCTGTTCTCGATCAAGGAAATCGACATCGGCATGGCCGCCGACGTCGGCACCCTGCAACGCCTGCCGCGCATCATCGGCGACGGCATGCTGCGTGAGCTGGCGTATACCGGTCGGCAGTTTGGTGCAGAAGAAGCGCGCAGCATCGGCCTGGTCAATCGCGTGTATCCCGATCAGGACAGCCTGTTGGCCGGGGTGATGGAAATCGCCCAGGAAATCGCGGCCAAATCACCGATTGCCGTGACCGGCACCAAGGCCATGATCAGCTACATGCGTGACCATACGGTCAATGACGGTTTGGAATACGTTGCCACCTGGAACTCGGCTATGTTGCAATCCAACGACCTGCGCGTGGCCATCGCGGCCCATATGAGCAAGCAGAAACCCGAATTCGTGGATTGACTGACATGACCCCAGGCTGGATTACCACAACGCTGCTGGACAACGACGCCCCCGGCGGCTGGGCCGTTGCCCGCAGCCGCGAAGGCTTTTTGCATGACGATAACGGCCCGCTGTTTCCAAGGGAATGGCTCAAGCGCCAGGACCTTGCAGTGTTCGCCGAACACGGCATCGGCCACCTCGACGGCGAGCCGGTGTACCTGCTGGAGCTGAACTCGGCGGCCGAGGTGCCAGGCTGCAGCTGGCAGGGCTTGCGCGGCTTTATGCTGCAAGGCGATCACACCCTGTACAAAGTGCTGGGCTACGCCGCACAGATCGGCACCTGGGCGCGGGAACACCGGTTTTGCGGCAGTTGCGGCCAGGCCATGGTCCAGGTCCCGCGTGAGCGCGCGATGTTCTGCCAAGCCTGCGACCTGCGCAGCTACCCACGGATTTCGCCGAGCATGATCGTGCTGGTCACCCGTGGCGACGAGATCCTGCTGGCGCGTTCGCCGCGTTTTGTCACTGGCGTGTACAGCACGTTGGCTGGGTTTGCCGAGCCGGGCGAGTCGGCCGAAGACTGCCTGATCCGCGAAGTGCGCGAAGAGGTGCAGGTGGAAGTCAGGAATATCCAGTACATGGGCAGCCAATGCTGGCCGTTCCCGCACTCGATGATGCTGGGCTTTCACGCCGAGTACGCCGGTGGCGATATCGTGCCCCAGGCCGACGAGATCGAAGACGCACAGTGGTTCAACATCCACGACCTGCCGCCGTTGCCGGCGTCCCGTTCGATTGCGCGTTACCTCATCGACCTCTACGTGGCGCGCCGCTTAGGCCACGCTGAACCAGTGCTGCCAGGCTAGGCGCACGGTCAGGCCGAGGACCACGGTGATAAACACCGGGCGAATGAACTTGGCGCCGCCGCTGATTGCGCTGCGTGCGCCAAAGAACGCGCCACACATCACCGACACGCCCATGGCCAGACCGACGATCCAGTCCACCGAACCATTGATGATGAACACCGTCAGCGCCGCCGCGTTGCTGACGAAGTTCATGCTGCGCGCCACGCCGCTGGCCTTCACCAGGTCGATGGGGTGCAGCAGCATGGTGCTGACGGTCCAGAACGCACCGGTGCCGGGGCCGGCCACGCCGTCATAGAACCCCAGGCCGAAGCCTTGGGTGGATTGCCATTTCTTCTTGATCGGCGCGTCGGCGTCCAATGGCGCCTTGGGCGTGCCGCCGAACAGCAGGTACACACCGCAGGCGAAAACGATCACCGGGAGCATTTTGTTCAGGGTTTCGGCGGGCAGGTAGTGGGCGACCACGGCACCGGTCAGCGCACCGATCAGGGTGCCGACGATGGCATGCACCCATTGGCGCGGGTGGAACAGTTTGCGCCGGTAGAAGGTGAAACTGGCGGTGGCGGAGCCGAAGGTGGAGCTGAGTTTGTTGGTGCCTAGCACCAGGTGCGGAGGCATGCCGGCGGTGAGCAGCGCCGGCGTGGTCAGCAGGCCGCCACCGCCGGCGATGGCGTCGATGAAACCGGCGATAAAGGCCACGACGGCCAGGATGGCGAGGGTGGTGAGGTCTACGCTGAGTTCGAAGGGCATGGGCAGGGCTTATTGTTTGGGGGGCTGCTGAGGGTCGCCATCTTACCTGCCGGATGTACCTATAACCAAATGTGGGAGGGGGCTTGTCCCCGATGGCTGAGTCTCAGTCAACACTTTCAGTGACTGATCCGCCGCTATCGGGGGCAAGCCCCCTCCCACATTTGAATTGCATATGCTGGGTTATTTGTGGGTTCCCAGCCACTCCAGTGCCGTGCGCCAGATGCAGATGCCGAGGAAATACGCCGACATCAACGACCACAACCCAAATGTCCACGGGTTAGTGTTGGGATAATCCACCACCATCAAAAAGCTGCACAGCAACCAGATTGTGGTGACGGCAATATTGATCGGCATAAAGCGCTTCACCCGAAACGGATGCAGAAACTTCATCGGCGTCACGGTCAGCAGCGCCAAACCAATCACCGTCAGCAGCGTCACCCAGGCATCCGGCTGGATGATGTAAACGCACAACGCCACCACGTTCCAGGCCGCAGGAAAGCCGACGAAGTAGTTGTCCTTGCTCTTCATGTTCACGTTGCAGAAGCAGAACAACGACGACACCAGAATCACCGACACCGTAAACAGGTGGGTGAATTCCGGCAGGTCGATATAGCGATAGATAAACAGCGCCGGAATAAATACATAGGTGAGGTAATCGATCACCAGGTCCAGCACCGAGCCGTCAAAGCTGGGCAGTACCGTGCTGACATTCACCCGTCGCGCCAGGGAGCCGTCGACGCCGTCCACCACCAGCGCCAGGCCCAGCCACAGCAGGCAGGCCTTGGGCGAGTTTTCCAGCAGCGCCAGGGTGGCCAGGAAGGCCAGCACCACGCCGGTGGCGGTAAAGCCGTGGGCGCCCCAGGCTTTGAGTCTGGCTACATGCAGGGTCGATATCACGGGCGGTTCTCCAAAAGTGAAACGGGGCAGCCGACGATGTGAAACCGTCGAGTCTGGCCGGGGAATGCAGGTATCGACCGGGATGGAGGGGATAAGGTTCACCGCCCCGGTGTATTGCTTAGCGTAGCAAGCGTAGGCGGTTTCGGCATCAGCCCTGGCGGAACACCAGCGCCTTCAAGCCACTTTGCGCATCAATATCAGGAAATTCCGGCGGGTTTTCCAACCGTTCGACGAAGCGCAGGCCCGGTGCTTCGCGGGTAACGCCGTCGATCAGGAAGTCTGCGCCGAACGCCGGGTCGTTCATGCACGCCAGTACCGTGCCTTGGGCGGTGAGCAAATCCGGCAGCCGGCGCAGCACGCGCTGGTAGTCCTTGGTCAGCAGGAAGCTGCCTTTCTGGAAGGACGGCGGGTCAATGATCACCAGGTCGTACGGGCCGCTGTTGGTCACCTTGGCCCAGGACTTGAACAGGTCATGGCCCAGAAAGGCGACTTTGCTCAGGTCATGGCCGTTCAGGCGATGGTTGTCGCGGCCACGGCTCAGGGCGCCACGGGCCATGTCCAGGTTGACCACGTGCTCGGCGTCGCCTTCGATGGCGGCCACGGAAAAACCGCAGGTGTAGGCAAACAGGTTGAGCACCCGCTGGCCTTTGGCCTGTTCGCGCACCCAGTTGCGCCCGTAGCGCATGTCGAGGAACAGCCCGCTATTCTGCTTTTTACCCAGGTCGATCAGGTAACGCAGGCCGCCTTCGGTAATGGTCAGCTCCTCGATGGGGTTACCCACCAGCCATTCGGTGGTGCTTTGCGGGAGGTAGCGGTGTTGCAGGGCGACGGTATACGCGGCGAATTCTGCGTGCAGCAGTTGCTTCAAGGCCTCCAGATGCGCAGGCTCCGGCGCCTTGAACAGCGACACCAGCAGCACGCCTTGCAGCCAATCCACGGTCAACTGCTCCAGGCCCGGCCAGCAGCGGCCGCGGCCGTGGAACAGGCGCCGGGTTTCAGCCGGCGGGTTGGCCAGGGCGGTGAGCAGGTGGGCGTGCAGGGTGGCAAGGGCGTCTGGGGTCATCGTTGAGCGTCAGTCGTTGAGCGGGCGGCATTTTAAACACACTGGCAGGGTTTGCGGGCACTTGAGCACACGCTGTGCTGAATAACATCGAACCCTTGCAGGTTGAAGCTTATGACGTGGCGATCAGCGCCGGCCCAAATGCTTCCTTGAGAAACCCCGGCGCGATGTAGCGTTCGTAATGCGCCTCGGACAGCAGGAAAAACTCCCGATCAATCGCGTCACGCAACTCGGTAAGGTTGCGTTCGCGAAATTCCGGCAGCAACCCCAATCCATACGCGTCCAGCCGGGAAATCACCCGCGCCCCCCGCGCGATCAACTGGTACGCCCAGCAATACGGCGACTGGTGCGGCACAAAGCGAATCTTGCGGTCTTCCAGCTGCTGGCGCAGGCGTTGTGGGTCGAACACTTCAAGCTTGCTGGCCATCACCTGCACCAACAGCTGTTCCAAACGCTGCCACACCGCTTGTTTTTCCTCGGCGTTGTAGCCATTCCACTGGATCACTTCATGGTGATAACGCTTGCAGCCCCGGCATACCAAGTCCCCGTAAACGGTGGAGCACAGGCCGACGCAAGGGGTCTTGATGGTTTGATTGGGCATAAGGGAGTGTTTGTGAAGTCGATGGATCACTGATAACCAATGTGGGAGGAGGCAAGCCCCCTCCCACATTTTTAGGGCAGTGTTGAATCAATCCCAGCTCAGCGCGCCGCCAGTCTGGTACTCGATCACACGGGTTTCGAAGAAGTTTTTCTCTTTCTTCAAATCCATGATTTCACTCATCCACGGGAACGGATTGGTGGTCCCTGGATACTCTTCCTTCAACCCAATCTGCGACAGACGACGGTTAGCGATGAACTTCAGATAGTCCTCCATCATCGCCGCATTCATGCCCAGCACCCCACGAGGCATGGTGTCGCGAGCATATTCAATCTCCAGCTGAGTCCCTTGCAGAATCATCTGGGTCGCTTCTTCCTTCATCTCGGCATCCCACAAGTGTGGGTTTTCGATTTTGATCTGGTTGATCACATCGATACCGAAGTTCAGGTGCATCGACTCATCGCGCAGGATGTACTGAAACTGTTCCGCCACGCCGGTCATTTTGTTGCGACGGCCCATAGACAGAATCTGGGTGAAGCCGCAGTAGAAGAAGATGCCTTCCAGCACGCAGTAGTAGGCGACCAGGTTGCGCAGCAGTTCTTTGTCGGTCTCAACGGTGCCGGTTTCGAACTTCGGATCGGAGATCGATCGGGTGTACTTGAGGCCCCAGGCGGCCTTTTTGGCGACCGATGGAATCTCGTGGTACATGTTGAAGATTTCGCCTTCATCCATGGCCAGAGATTCGATGCAGTACTGGTAGGCGTGGGTGTGGATCGCTTCTTCGAAGGCCTGGCGCAGGATGTACTGGCGGCACTCCGGGTTGGTGATCAGGCGGTACACGGCCAGGACCAGGTTGTTCGCGACCAATGAATCCGCAGTCGAGAAGAAACCGAGGTTGCGCATGACGATGCGGCGTTCGTCGTCAGTGAGGCCTTCGGGGTTTTTCCACAGGGCGATGTCGGCGGTCATGTTGACCTCTTGCGGCATCCAGTGGTTGGCGCAGCCGTCGAGGTATTTTTGCCAGGCCCAGTCGTACTTGAAGGGCACGAGTTGGTTGAGGTCGGCGCGGCAGTTGATCATGCGCTTTTCGTCAACGGCGACGCGGGCGGCGGAGCCTTCGAGTTCGGCGAGGCCTTCGGCGACGTCGAGTTTGTCCAGGGCGGCCTTGGCACGAATGATCGCGGCGGAGTCGTTGGCGGTCACGTTGCGCGCTTCCAGGGCGGCAGCGGCGCCGGCACCGTCGAGGCGATCCATGTTGGCTTCACTGGCGTGGCCGGCGTTGGCGCCCTTGATCACCGCTGCACCGGTGTCTTCGTTGTCGACTTCATCCCAACTCAGCATTGAAATTCTCCTTCCTGGTACTCGAAAATTAGTGTTTTTGCAGGCTTCCGGCATTGAAATACTGCGCATAGTGTGGTCGGTAAATACCGATACTGCACACTATGTAGTGGTCTGTTCTGTTTGTGGGCACACTATATGGTGTGTGGTAACGATGGTCAACGCACAAGAACGGCATCGATCGTCGCAGGCGGTATGAGCAAAACTAAACGCTCCATGACTTTAATAGTCACTGCGGCTTTCACCGCCAGTGCCAAAAAATTCGCCAACCGGCTCCCCCTGACAACAACGAGCGTTTGTGGGAGGGGGCAGTTACACGGCGAAGCCAAAGCCCGTCGATTGAGCCGCATCGACCTGCCTAAGCTAATTCGAAAAAGATATTTATTGAGGATTTTTAAGATCGTTTAGCTTGGATGCTTCTGAAGACGTTTGTTCAAGGAGCGAACCGCCGATGTCCCACCTGCAGTCAATCACCACCTTGCCGCTGCTGGATTTGTCGCAACTGGACGGCAGCCCGCAGCAGCGCCGGCAGTTTCTCGATGAACTGCGGTTCGCGGCCCGGCATATCGGGTTTTTCTACCTGACCGGTCACGGGATCGACCCGGCGCTGCTGACCCAGGTGCAGCAGCAGGCGCGTGCATTTTTCGCCTTGCCCGAGGCCGACAAGCTGGCGGTGGGCATGCTCAACTCGCCGCATTTTCGCGGCTACAACCGCGCGGCGTCGGAGATCACCCGTGGCCAGCCCGACCTGCGCGAGCAGTTCGACGTCGGCGCCGAGCGCGAGCCCCTGGCGGTGGCGCAATACCCGTCCGCCTGGGCCCGCTTGCAAGGCCCAAACCAATGGCCAGCGGCCTTGCCCGAGCTGAAACCGCTGGTGCTCGGCTGGCAACAGGCGATGACGCAAATGGCCCTGCGGCTGTTGCGTGCGTTCGCCCAGGCCTTGTCGCTGCCGGAAACTGCATTTGATGCGCTGTACGGCAACACACCCAATGAACACATCAAGCTGATCCGCTACCCCGGCCGCCACGCGCGGCAAAGCCGTCAGGGCGTCGGCGCGCACAAGGATTCGGGTTTCCTCAGCTTCCTGCTGCAGGACCAGCAGGCCGGCTTGCAGGTGGAGGTGGAAGAGGGGCGCTGGATCGACGCGTCGCCCCGCCCCGACACCTTGGTGGTGAATATCGGCGAACTGCTGGAACTGGCCAGCAACGGTTACCTGCGGGCCACCGTGCACCGAGTGGTGTCGCCGCCGGTGGGCAGCGAGCGTTTGTCCCTGGCGTTTTTCCTCGGCGCGCAACTGGACGCGGTGGTGCCGGTTTACCAACTGGCGCCCGAACTGCTGCGCGATGCCCATGGCCCCACCAGCGACCCGCGCAACCCGTTGCTGCGCGAGGTGGGTTGGAACTACCTCAAGGGTCGCCTGCGTTCCCACCCGGATGTCGCCCAACGTTTCTACGCCGACGCCACGCTACCCCAAGCGCTGTCCGCCTGATCAGGAGATCACCCCATGTTTAAGCAATCCGCACTTGGCCTGGCAGTGTTGCTGGCCGCGTTCAGCGTGTCGGCCGCCGATGCCTTGCGCGTCGCCGCCGACCCGATTCCTCACGCGCAGATTCTTGAGTTCGTACAAAAGCTCGACCCGAGCCTGAAGCTTAAAATCATCGAGATCCCCAGCGGTGTGAACTCCAACGAGTTACTGGCCCACGGCGATGTCGACGCCAACTACTTCCAACACCTGCCGTACCTCAACTCTCAGGAGCAGGCGCTCGGCCAGAAGTTTGCCGTGGCCGCCACCGTGCACATCGAGCCGCTGGGCATCTACTCCCATCGCCACACCAGCCTGGCCCAAGTGCCGGACAAAGGCACCGTCGCCGTCCCCAACAATGTCACCAACCTCAGTCGCGCGCTGTACCTGCTGCAAGCCAATGGTTTGATCAAGCTCAAGCCGGGCTTCAACGATGCGTCCAAGGACCAGGCCACACCCAAGGACATCGCCGAGAACCCCAAGCATCTGAAGATCCTGGAAATCGAATCGCCGCAAATTCCCCGCGCGCTGGATGACGTCGACCTGGCGGTGATCAACGGCAACTTCGCCCTGGAGGCGGGGCTGGAACCGGCCAAGGATGCGCTCGGCCTGGAGCAGGCCAAGGGCAACCCGTACGCGAATATCCTCGTGACCACGCCCAAATTGCTCGAAGACCCCCGTGTGCAGCAACTGGCCAAGGACCTGCGCTCACCGGCGGTGGCCAAGTTCATCAGCGAGAAATACGCGGGCTCGGTGATTCCGGTGGCGGTCGAATGATCGTTGTCGACAGCGTCAGCAAAACCTACGCCGATGGCCAGCCGGCGGCGTTGGATAACGTGTCGTTGCAGATTGCCGAGGGGGCGATTTTTGGCATCGTCGGGCGTAGCGGGGCGGGCAAGAGTACCTTGCTGCGCTGCCTCAACCTGCTTGAGCGACCCACCAGCGGGCGCATCCTGCTGGATGGCCAGGACCTGACCCTGTTAAGCGACAAGGCCTTGCGCCAGCAGCGCCAGCGCATCGGCATGATCTTCCAGGGCTTCAACCTGCTGCACTCGCGCAACGTGGCGGATAACGTCGCGGTGCCGCTGGAAATCGCCAAGGTGCCCAAGGCCGAGCGCGCCGCGCGGGTCGCCGAGTTGCTGGCGCTGGTGGGGCTGAGCGACAAGGCCCAGGCGTTTCCTTCGCAGTTGTCCGGCGGGCAGAAACAACGCGTGGGCATTGCCCGCGCCCTGGCGGCGCGCCCGGCGTATTTGCTGTCGGACGAAGCCACCAGCGCCCTCGACCCCGAGACCACCGCGTCGATACTCGAGCTGTTGCGCGACATCAACCGCCAGCTCGGCGTGACCATTGTGCTGATCACCCACGAACTGGAGGTGGTCAAGGCGATCTGTGACAGCGCCGTGTCCCTGGCCGATGGCCGCGTGGTGGAAAGTGGCAGCCTGGTGCAGTTGCAGGCCGACCCGTCGTCACGCCTGGGCCGTTCGCTGGCCCCCAGCCTGCCAGTGGTGAGGGCGGTATGAAAACCGACTGGAATGACATCCTGCAATTGCTGCTCAACGCCACCGGCGAAACCCTGTACATGGTGCTGCTGGCCGGGCTCTTCACTTTGCTGATCGGCTTGCCCCTGGGCGTTTTGCTGTTTATCAGCCGGCGCGGCGGGTTGTTGCCGATGCCGCGCCTTAACCGTGGGTTGGGCGCGGTGGTCAACCTGGGGCGTTCGTTGCCGTTTGTGGTGATGTTGATCGCGTTGATACCGCTGACGCGTTTGATCGTCGGTACCACCCTGGGCAGTACCGCCGCCGTGGTGCCGATCACCATTGGCGCGTTTCCGTTTTTTGCGCGCATTGTCGAAACCGCCCTGGATGAAGTGGACAAGGGCCGCATTGAAGCCATCGTGGCCATGGGCGGCGATATTCGCCATGTGATCCTCAAGGTGCTGCTGCCCGAAGCGCTGCCGGCGTTGGTGGCCGGCGTGACCTTGACCCTGGTTATGCTGATTGGTTTTTCGTCGATGGCCGGGGTGATCGGTGGCGGCGGGCTTGGCGACCTGGCGATTCGCTACGGTTACCAGCGCTTCAACAACCAGATCATGGTGGTCACGGTGATTGTGCTGGTGGTGTTGGTGCAGGGCGTGCAAAGCCTGGGGGATCGCTGTGTGCGCTCGCTGGCGCATCGCCGATAAACGGTTATGTACTAATGAATTTTTAATATTTCTAGTTATAACCGCGGCTGCGTAAAGTCCCGCATACCTTGTTTATTTCGCTGCCGGAAAATTGTGCATGAGCCGTCCCCACGTGCACCCCACGCCGATCCTCACCTTGCCTCAGGGCGAGAAGGATCCGCTGTCGATTCGCGCCAAGGCCCTGGTGTTTTCGGACCCGCGCTCTTTGCAATTACTCGACTACTTGAAACGCGTCGGCCCCAGCGAAGCGCCGGTGTTGATCAATGGCGAGACCGGTACCGGCAAGGAGCTGGTGGCGCGCTACATCCACAGTGCCAGCGGGCGCACCGGCGCATTTGTGCCGGTGAACTGCGGCGCGATCAGCGAGAACCTCGCCGAAAGCGAGTTTTTCGGCCACGAAGCCGGTGCGTTTTCCGGCGCGGTGGGGCGGCGTATCGGCTGGTTTGAAGAGGCGGATGGCGGCACGCTGTTTCTCGATGAGATCGGCGACCTGCCGCTGCCGCTGCAGGTCAAGCTGTTACGGGTGCTGCAGGAACAAGAGGTGGTGCGGGTCGGCTCGCGCAAACCGATCAAGATCAATATCCGCCTCGTCACGGCCACCAACATCGACCTGGAGCAAGCGGTGGAGGCGGGCAATTTCCGTCTCGACTTGTTCTACCGCATCAATGTTGCCCAGGTGCAGGTACTGGCGCTGCGCGAACGGCCGTTGGACATTCTGCCGCTGGTGGAACACTTTCGCCGGCTGTACAGCGCCAAGCTGAAAATCGTCGAACCGATGTTGTCTGAGTCCGCCACGCAGGCGCTGCTGGACTACCCGTGGCCGGGCAATATCCGCGAGCTGGAAAACGTCGTGCACCTGGCGCTGCTGGTGGCCGGCGACAAGCCGATCATGCCCAGCCACTTGAAGTTCTCCGCCGGGCTCAGCGCCTTGCACGCCAGCGCCAACAGCGGCGCGCCGCGCATCCCCCAGGAGGTGATGCGCGAGCAGTTGCTGCGCCTGTTCGAGGTGCCGGGGGATAGCTTGCTGCACGACATCGAAGACCTGATCGTGCGCGAGGCGTTTGCGTTCTGTGGCTTCAACCAGCTGCGCACCGCGGGTTTGCTCGGGATCACCCGCAATGCCATGCGCACCTTGCTGGTCAACCACGGCATGCTCAAGGGGCGCGCGAAGCCCTGAGCAATCGTTCGAACACCTGCTGCACCTGGGGATCATCGCTGTGGGCCACGTTGAAGCGCATCGAGTCGCGGTGCGTGGGGCCGTAGCCAAATAACGTGCTGGGCGCCAGCACCATGCCCTGCTTCAACGCGGCCTGGGCCAGGTGCTCGCCGTTCACGCCTGCCGGCAGTTGCGCCCAGATAAACATCCCGCCTTCAAAGCCCATCGGCAATTGGCAACCGCAACGCTTGAGCCATTGTTCGACCCGCGCACCGGCCTCCAGCAAGCGCTGGACCAGGCGCTTGCGGTGCCTGGCGTAGCTGCCCTCGCTGAGCAGGCGGTAGACGATCTGTTCGAACAGCTCGGAGGTCACGCCGCCGCTCATCAACTTCATATTGGTCAGGTTGGCCGCCAACTGCGGCGCGGCCACCACGTAGCTGACGCGAGCGTTGGCGCTGAGGATTTTCGAGAAGCCCGACAGGTAGGTGACCTGCTCCAGGCCGGCGAGGGCGGCCAGGCGCGGTGGCGGGTTGGGGTGCAGGTCACCGTAGAGGTCATCCTCGACGATATGGCACTGATACTGCCGGGTCAGTTGCAGCAGGCGAAACGCCTGACTGGGGCTGAAAGAGTGGCCCGTGGGGTTTTGCAGCACGCTGGTGGTGAGGTACAGGCTGGGCCGGTGTTCGGCCAGCAGCTGTTCGAGGGCGACGAAGTCGAAGCCGTCGGGGCGGCGCTCCAGCGTCACCACCTTGACCCCGTGCAATGCCAGGTTGGCGTGGAAGTTGAAGTAGCACGGCGTGTCCAGCAGCACCGTGTCGCCGGGCCTGGCGAGCAGGCGCATGAGCATGTCCAGGCCTTGCACGGTGTTGGGCGTGGTGATGATTTGTTCCACCGGCACCGACAGGCCATCGGCGTGCAGTTTCTGTTGCAGCGCCTGGCGCAACGCCAGCAGCCCGGCCGGCGTGCCCAGCCCGGCGATGCGCAACGAGGGCGCGCGTACCACGCTGCGCATGGCTTGGCGCATCGCCTCGGTGTCCAGCCACTGCTCCGGCAGGTGACCGCCGCCGGGGCGCAGGTCGCCGTAGACCGTGGCCAGGGGCCGGCGCAGCACGCTGAGCAGGTCCTGGGGCAGCAGCTCGACCCACGCCGATGAGGCGGGGCGCACGCTGTCCATCGCCACGAAGTAGCCACGGCCCTGGCTGGAGGTGAGCAGGTTGCGCCCGCGCAGGCGATCCAGCGCCTCATTGAGAGTGAATTTGCTCACGCCCAATACGCAGGTCAACTCACGCACCGACGGCAGTTTGCTACCGGGTGGCCATTCACCCGTTTCGATGGCCTGGCTGAATGCCTCGACAATCTGTTGCACCTTGGGCGTGCCCGGCGCAAAGGTGATGGGGGATACCAACATAAATTTTCCTTGTGTTTGCCGGTAATTTTACCGGTAAAGTCAGGCCGGATTAGGCCTCACTTTACCTGCCTTGTGCAATGTCGCTTGCCTAGACTGCAGGCATTCTCATCAAGGTCCAAGGCCATGACCAGCGCATTGACACTTTCATCGTTCCTGTACTTCCTGCTGTTTTGCGCAACCATGACCTTCAGCCCTGGGCCCATGACCCTGCTCCTGTTGAGCCTGGGCCTGAAAGCCGGCCTGCGCAGTTCGATCCCGGCGCAACTCGGCGCCAGCCTGTCGTATTTGATTTCGATTCTGGTGTTTGCCGTGGGTTTTTCGGAGTTGATCAAGGGCAACCTGGCGATTACCCAGGCCATCCAGTTCGTCGGCGTGGCCTACATCCTTTACCTGGCCTATAAACAGTGGACCAGCAGCGGCGTGGCGCTGAACCAGGCCGGCGCCTCGGAAGGCTCGCGCAGCCTGTTCGGCAAGGGCCTGCTGACCGGGTTTTCCAACCCCAAGACCATCATCATGTTCAGCGCCGTATTCCCACAGTTCGCCGGGGCAGGGGAGCACAGTTCAATGGCGGATATCGCCATACTCGGGCTGACTTTTCTGCTGCTGCAGTTTGCCAGTGGCTGCCTGTATTGCTATTTCGGCCAGCGCATCAAGCACCTGCTGGAAAACCCTGCGCGTCGCGTGTTGTTGCAGCGGGTCACTGCCGTGTTGCTGCTGGGCGTGGCGTTGATGCTGGCGCGAGGCTTCTCGCACTGAGGGCCGCGGGCTTATGAGTGGTAGTGGCGATTTGCCCGTGCCCTGATAGACTCCAGGCATTCCTTCAGGATCTCACTCCACCATGTCAGCTGCAGAAGGAAACGGACTTCCGCTCGCTTCACGGCTGTACAAATCCCGCACCTTGGGGCTGACGCTCGGCTTTGTGTGCGTGGTGTTTGCCATGTACCCCTTGAACCCGTCCTGGTGGGTGTGGGCCTGGATGCTGACCAACGCGTTTGTCTGGCCGCACCTGGCCTTCCGCATGTCGCTGCGCAGCGCCAATGCACTGCGCAGCGAGCGGCGCAACCTGCTGTTCGACTCGTTTTGTGGCGGGTTCTGGGTCGGCGCGATGCATTTCAACCCGCTGCCCGCCGTGACTACATTGTCGATGATGACCATGAACAATGTGGCCATCGGCGGCCCCCGGTTCATGCTCGCAGGGTGGATGGCGCAGGCGCTGGGCATCGGCGCCGCGTTGCTGGTATTCGCCCCCGCTTTCATCGCCGTGACCACCCAGGTTCAGCTGTACGCGTGCCTGCCGATCCTGATGCTGTACCCGCTGGCCCTAGGCTGGATCTGCTACCGCCAGGCCGTGACCTTGGCTCGCCACAAACGTGAGTTGCTGGCCCTGAGCCGCACCGACAGCCTGTCCGGCCTGCTCAATCACGGCGCGTGGAAAGACCAGCTGGAGATCGAGTTCCAACGCTGTCGTCGCGAGCAACAGGGCGCGGCGATCGCGCTGATCGACATCGACCACTTCAAGACCATCAACGACACTTACGGCCATGTCACTGGCGATATCGTGTTGCGCCAACTGAGCAAAGTATTGCGCCAGAACTTGCGTGCCACCGACCTGGCCGGGCGTTATGGCGGCGATGAGTTCTGCGTGATCCTGCCGGGCATGCCCCTGAACCGCGCGACCGAAGTGATGGACGCCTTGCGCGATCGTTTCAACGCGCTGGCCTACGCCCAGGACCCGACCCTGCGCGCCAGCCTGAGCATCGGCCTGGCGCCGTATCAACCCGGGCATGCCGATTCCACCAGTTGGTTGAACGACGCCGACCAGGCGTTATACGAAGCCAAGAGCAGTGGTCGCAACCGCGTCAGTGCCGTACAGGGGAGTTGGTTGCGATCGGTCTAGTGGGGTAGGGTGTGGCAGCACCTTCCAACAAAAAACAAGGATCGGTTCATGCTCTTCAACTTTCCACGCACCCTCCTGGCCGCAACGCTGGCCTTGTCCTTCGCCGTGCCGGCCTACAGCGCCGAACCCCATAAGCAGATCCAGGCGCAATCCGAACAGTACAAGGCTGACGCCCTGAAGCTGTTGGAGCGCCTGGTGAATATCGACTCGGGTTCGGGCTACGGGCCGGGCCTGACCCAGGTCAGTGACATTGCCATCAATGAGCTGAAACAGCTGGGCTTCAGTATCGAGCAGGTTCCGGACGCGGCGGCAAACAGCAGCCATGTGATTGCCACCCTCAAGGGCACCGGCAAGGCGAAAATTCTGCTGATGGCGCACATGGACACCGTGTTCAAGGAAGGCTCGGCCGCCGAGCGTCCGTTCCATATCAAGGATGGCCGCGCCTATGGCCCCGGCGTGATGGATGACAAGGGCGGCATCGTCGCCGGCATCTACGCGCTCAAAGTCCTCAAAGACCAGGGCTTCAAGGACTACGCGCAAATCACCTTCCTGCTCGACGCCAGCGAAGAAACCGGCTCCGACGCCGCCTCCGACCTCATCCGCAAAACCGCCAAGGCCCACGACGTGACCCTCAACCTCGAGCCCGGCCGACCGGCGGACGGCCTGGTGGTGTGGCGCAAAGGCAGCGCCACGGCGGTGGTTGAAGTCAAAGGCAAAGCCGCCCACGCCGGCGTCGCCCCGGAACTGGGACGCAACGCCGCCATGGAGGCCGCGCACCAGATCCTGCAACTGGGCAAACTGGGCGATGATGAAAAGAAAACCACCATCAACTTCACCGTGATCAAGTCCGGCGACCGCACCAACGTAATCCCCGACCAGGCCACCGCCAAAGCCGATGTACGCGCGGCATTGCCGGAAGAGTTTGATCGCATCGAAAAAGACCTGGCGCGGGTCTCGGCCAACAAGCTGATCCCCGACACCGACGTGAAGACCAGCCTGCAACGCGGCCTGCCGCCGATGCCGCAGACCCCGGAGTCGGACAAACTGGTGGCGATTGCCCAGGGGATCTACGGCGAACTGGGTAAAAAACTGACCATTGAAGGCAGCGGTGGGGCGGCGGACGCGAGTTTGTCCGCCGGGGTGGGTACGCCGACGCTGGATGGCTTTGGGATTGTCGGCGGCAACATTCACACCCCGGAGGAATATGCGGAGGTGGAGAGCGTGGCGCCGCGGATCTACTTGTTGAGCCGGATGATTATGGAGCTGTCGAAGCGGTGATTTGATCGGCGCGGGTGAGCTTGCGAGTGCGCTTTTTGTGGCGAGCGAGCTTGCTCGCGCTGGGCTGCGCAGCAGCCCCAAACCCGGCGGCGCCAATCTATCTGAAACACCGCGTCGTCCCGATTGGGGCCGCTTCGCGGCCCAGCGCGAGCAAGCTCGCTCGCCACGGGGGGCTGTGTGTCAGTAAGGTAGGTGTCGGGCTCACCATGTTGATTGGTCTTCGAGGCTGGCTTTTTGGAGGTCGTCTTTCCAAATAATTTGAGCGAGTAGGAAAATATCTTTTAAGAAGTCTCTAGGGCTATCAAGCTCGTACCATTCTGACCTTGGCCATGAGGCTGCCTCGTCTTCATTTATCTCGAACAAATTCTGAAAGTTATAATTTTCGTCGTTCAGGCTGAGCTCTAAAGTCTTAATTAAAGTGTATTTATGCCTATAAGATAAATAACTCAAGTTTAAAGCATGGTTCTTTATGAGGTCGTATCTGTCTGCCTTTTCATTTGGATTGTATTTTTCCAGTTCTAACCCTAACTCCTGCTCTCGGTCGTAGACATCAAATACCCCAATAAACCACATTAGGCTGGGATCGAACGGCTCATTGAGGAATGGATCTTTCAGCATTATTTCTTCTCGGCAGGGAATGCAGTGAATGGCCTGGAATTGTCTTTTTTATCAAACTTCACTTCGAACCAATTCAGGTTTTCATTACGGTGCGGGTTATCATGGTCTTTTTTATTGGGTCTGTAGCCTCGTCCTGCGCCAGGCAGCTCTAACTTGAGTGTGGGGTTTTGATTGTGGTCCTTTCCGTTGAAAGGATCTAGCCCAAGAGACTGACGCGTTAATGCCTTGTTCAATGCACTTAATTGCATCTTCCAACTATGAAACTGCGAACTTAAATTCCCCTTTGCTCCCGGCTTATGTAGGCCTGTTCCGGGATCTGTTCCGTCAATTGCCCTTTGTTTCAGTGCAGTATCTGAGATTTCAGGGCCGTGTTTGGCTACAGTATGCATGTCATATTTCTCTTCGATTTCCGTTACGCGCCGCTTTGCGTTTGCCTCAGTGAGGACGTCAATTCGTGCACGTCGTTCTCCCCCTGTTGGCCTTGGTAGTGCAGGTTCACCCTCGTTAACCCTGGCCTTTTTACTCGGGCTTTCGAATCCTGCGGAGGGCTTGCACCCTCCATCACTAGGGCATGAGTTCAACCCCAGCGGATCCACCCACCCCGTCGGGTTAGGCACGTACTGGTACGCGTTAATCCCACCCGCCAGCTTCACCGGGTCTGGCGT